>JBJMLJ010000511.1:0-1773 GCA_045805365.1 Thermoleophilaceae bacterium | reverse complement strand
TACGTCTCCTGCTTCATGGGCCGGGTCGACGACATCTCGATCGACTCGACCGCCGTCCTGGCCGAGATCGTCGAGGCGCTGCACGCCGGCGACTCGGAGGCGCAGGTGCTCGCCGCGTCGCTCCGGCACCCGATGCACGTGACCACCGCGGCCACCCTCGGCTGCGAGGTCTCGACCGTGCCGGGCAAGGTGCTGCGCCAGATGCTCCAGCACCCGCTGACCGAGAAGGGCATCGAGCGCTTCGCCGCAGACTGGCAGGCGCGGCCCGAGTTCGGCGAGTGGCTGCACGGGCTGGTCGAGCAATCTGGAGTCCCCGGGGCACGTTAGGGTTGGCGGCCTCATGGCCGTCTTGCAGCGCAAGGAGCTAGAGGGCAGTCCGCTCGCGGACCTGCACGCGATCGCGTCGGAATTGGGGCTCGAGGGATTCCGCACGTTGCGCAAGGACGATCTCGTGGCGGCGATCCTCGACGCGCAAGGCGGCGAGGGCGGGGGAGAGAGCACGGAGGACGAGGCTCCGGCCGAGCCCGAGGCCCCGGCGGATAGCGATGAGGGACCAGCGGCCGAGCCCGAGCCCGAGGAACCGCCCGAGCCCGAACCGGAGCCCGAACCCGAGCCTGAGCAAACGGTCGCCGGCGTGCTCGACATCCTCCCCAACGGCAGCGGCTTCGTCCGCGTCGACCCGGCGGGGCAGTCGCGCAACGACGTCTATGTCTCGCCCGCCCAGATCCGCCGCTGCGAGCTGCGGGCCGGCGACGAGCTCGCCGGGCCGGTGCGCTCGCCGCGGCGGAACGAGCGCCACCCCTCGCTCGTTCGCGTCGAGACCGTCAACGGCGCCGACGCCGAGCCGCCGGAGGAGCGGCCGCACTTCTCCGACCTGACGCCGGTCTTCCCCTCGGAGCGGCTGGCCGGGCCCGACGCGCTCGCGGACGTGCCGTTCGGCAAGGGCTCGCGGGTGTCGATCGGCGGACCGCCCGGCGCCGGGGCCAGCAAGCTGCTGATCGAGATCGCCTCGGTGATCGGCGAGAAGCACCCCGAGATCGAGCTTGCGGTGGCGCTTGCCGGGGTGCGTCCCGAGGAGGTCGGCGAGTGGCGGAAGAACGACTCGCTGCGCGTCTATGGCGGCTCCTTCGACCGCCCTCCCGAGGCCCAGGCCCAGGCCGCCGAGCTGGCTGTGGAGCGTGCCAAGCGCGCCGTCGAGCGCGGTCGCGACGCGGCGCTCGTGGTCGACACCCTCGAGGGGCTCCCGCCGGGCGCCGCCCGCCGTGTCTTCGGCGCGGCGCGCAAGGCGGAGGAGGGCGGCTCGCTGACGGTGATCGCCGCGACGGGCATGTCCTGGGAGCCGCAGCGCTGGGCCACCACCCGCGTGGCGCTCGATCCGCCGGCCGAGGACGGGCAGACCAAGGTCTCCGGCACGCGCTCGGGCGCGCTGCGCGCCGAGCTGCTCGGCTAGGGCCCCGGTCGGGCTAGCGCCGGTAGGCGACCCGATCCCAGGAGGGCTCGGGCGAGAGCTCGATCAGCTCGAAGTCGCGGTCCGGCTGGGCGTAGCCGAAGCTGTGGGTCGACTCGTCGAAGGCGACCTCGAGCTCGCCCTCGATCACGCGCTGGTCGAGCCAGGCGCCGCGGAACACGAGACGGCGGAGCCAGTGGACGAGCGAGCGGTCGGAGGGGCCGTGGAGCTCCGCCCAGCAGTCGTTGATGTGCTCGCCGAGCTCCGAGTGCGGTTCGGGCACCTCGCCGTTCACCGCGAGGTTGACGAGGTCCTCGCGCTCGGCG
>JBJMLJ010000510.1:0-8585 GCA_045805365.1 Thermoleophilaceae bacterium | reverse complement strand
CACCGTCACGCTGAACAACACCGCCATCGCGGCCGCCGACGGGTTCCTGATCAAGGGCGCCGCCATGAACGACGGCGCCGGAGGCTCGGTGGCGGGGGGGGGCGACGTGAACGGCGACGGGCGGCCCGACGTGCTCGTCGGCTCCTACGGTGCCGCAGCCAACGGGAGCCAGTCCGGCGCCGCCTACGTGCTCTACGGCAAGACGACCAATTCCACCGTCACGCTCAGCGACACCAGCCTCGCCGCCTCCGACGGGTTCCTGATCAAGGGCGCCGCCATGAAAGACGAGGCCGGCCTCGTGGCCGGGGCCGGCGACGTGAACGGCGACGGGCGGGCCGACGTGATCGTCGGCGCTGTTTACGCCAACACCAACGGCACGAGCTCGGGCGCCGCCTACGTGCTCTACGGCAAGCCCACCGGCGCCACCGTCACGCTGAACAACACCGCCATCGCGGCCGCCGACGGGTTCCTGATCAAGGGCGCCGCGCCGTTTGACCTCGCCGGTGCTTCGGTCGCCGGCGCGGGCGACGTCAACGGCGACCTGGTTGACGACGTGCTCGTCGGCGCCCCCCAGCCCCTCGACACGCCCGGGCAGGCCTACTTGGTGATCGGCGCCGGCTTCGACCCGGTGTTCACGGCGGCGAACACGACTCCGATCATGAGCCCCGGCGCGGCGCCCGGGACTCAGCCGGCCGCGCCCTACCCATCCAACATCGTCATGTCCGGGGCGGAAGGCCTCCTCGCCCGGGTGCGGGTGACGCTGTCCGACTTCAGCCACACGGCGCCCGACGACTTCGACGTGTTGCTGGTGTCGCCCACCGGGCAGAAGATCAGGCTCATGTCGGACGTGGGCGGCACGACGGGCGTGACGCATCAGAGCTACGTCTTCACCGAGCCCGCGGTGGCGTTGATGCCGCACGGGACGGCGCTGGCGAGCGGCGTCTTCAAGCCGACCGAGTACGAGGTGGTCGGGGACTTCTTCGACCCGCCGGCGCCGGACGCGCCGTGGGACGGCACCCTCTTCGACCTGGCCGACATCGACCCCAACGGCACATGGAGCCTCTATGTGGTCGATGACCATCCGAGCAACGACTTCGGTGGCTTCGCGGGGGGCTGGAAGCTCGAGGTCGCTACTACGCCAGGCGCCCCGACGCACCTAAACGCGGCCTCCTACTTCGCCTCCGAGTCCGCGGGCAGCGTGCCCGTCACGGTCGTGCGCGATGCCAACACCGCGTCGGCGAGCGTGCGCATAACGACCGGCGGTGGCAGTGCCAGCGCCGGCTCCGACTACGGCGCGGTCAACCAGGTCGTCAGCTTCGCCGGCAACGAGACGCAGAAAACGGTGAACGTGCCGATCATCAACGACTCCACGCACGAGGGCGACGAGACCGTCAACGTCTCGCTTTCGAACCGCACCGGCGACGCCTCCTCCGCGTCGCCCTCGATCGCCACGCTGACGATCCACGACGACGACCCTGCTCCGGGAGGCGGAGGCGGAGGCGCAGGCGGAGGCGGGTCGGGATCTGGTGCTGGGGGAGGGAAGGGCCCCACCGAGTCCGCGCTCGCCTTGGTGCCCAGGACCTTCGCTGCCGCGCCCTCGGGGGCCAGCATCAGCAGGAAGCGCCGGGGGACGAAAGTGAGCTATCGCCTCTCGGAGGCCGCGACCACCAGGTTCACCGTCGAGCGCCGGCGCGCCGGTCGTCGGGTCGGCCGTTCTTGCAAGAAGCCGACTAGGCGTAACCGCCACAAGCGCCGCTGCAAGCGGTTCGTACGGGTTCGCGGCAGCTTCAGTCATCGAGGCGGTGCCGGTCGCAACAACTTCCACTTCAGCGGGCGCATGCGCAGGCGGAAGCTCGCCCCCGGCAGGTACCGGCTCGTGGCGGTACCCCGCGACGGCGCGGGCAAGGCGGGCCTGGCCGTGCGGGCAAAGTTCCGGATCATCCGGAGTCGGCGGGCACGCAAGCGCGGCTGAGGAGAGCGGATGTCCCGACTGCGCCTACTCACCCGAGATGGTCGCGAACGACTCGACGAGGGTGTTGCAGTGCCTGCGTAAAGCACAGGCGGTAGCGCAGGCGTCTCGCTACTCGAGCGTCCGATGAAGCCGGGCAAGACGGCTGCTGACAGGATGGTTCAAAAGCCGTCTCATCGCCCCGATTGACCTGCGAGGGCCCACGGCGACCGCGGCGGGCCCTAGACTCTTAACAGGGGTCGAGCGTCCGCTCGACACAAGGAGTGCCTCGCGTTTCCGCGTTGTTTGCCTCGCTGCACCCTCCGCGATCTCGCAGTGCACCTATCCGGAGGGAGCAAAGATGGCCACAGGAACCGTGAAGTGGTTCAACGACGACAAGGGCTTCGGGTTCATCACGCCCGATGAAGCCGGCAAGGACCTGTTCGTGCACCACTCCTCCATTCAGGGCAGCGGCTTCAAGTCGCTGGCCGAGGGAGCGAAGGTGAGCTACGACACAGAGCAGGGTCCCAAGGGCCCGGCGGCCGCGAACGTCCAGACGCTGTAGCGGCAGCCCACTGCCCCGAAGTTGCGCGGAAAGGAGGACACGCATGGCCTCAAGCAATAAGCGGAAGACCACGATGGCGAAGCTCAACCGCGAACGCCGGCTGCTCGAGCGTCGGCTCGAGAAGCAGGCCCGGAAGGACGCCAGGAAGCGCGCGGCGGCGGCAGAGCGGGCGGACTCGCCCAGCGACGAGTGACGGGAAGCCGTCTCTAGCTAGAGAAAATCCAGGCGGTCGCTCACCGTGAGCCGCAAGAACGCGTTCGGCGGCGCCCGCTGGTACGCGATCCGTCCCGCCGCCAACCGCAAGCCGGCCACCTACCGCTGCCCGCTCTGCGGCGGCCACCTCCCGGCGCTGACCGCGCACATGCTCGTCACGCCCGAGGGCGACCCGAAGCGGCGCCGGCACGCGCACGCCGAGTGCGTGGCGAAAGCTAGGCGCGCCGGCCGGCTGCCGCTCCGCGAGGAGGTCGAGCCGCGACCTCCGGGGCTGCTCGCCCGCCTGCTGCGCCGCAACGTCCAGAACTAGGTGGAGAGGGCCGCCGCGCGGCCGTAGCTTCGCTCCGGGTTGTCAAGAGCGAACGAGGAGGACTCGGATGAGCACGCAGGCGATAGACGAGGCCAAGCTGGAGGCCTTCATGGGCCAGGCCGTGACCGACATGGGCGCCGTGATCAGCGCGCCGCTGTTCGTGATCGGCGAGAAGCTGGGTCTCTACAAGGCAATGGCGGGAGCCGGGCCGCTGACCTCGGACGAGGTGGCCGAGCGCTCCGGCGCGGCCGAGCGGTATGTGCGGGAGTGGCTGCGCAACCAGGCGGCCGGCGGCTACGTGATCTACGACGCCGAGGGTGACACCTACGAGCTCCCGGACGAGCACGCGCTCGCGCTGGCCGACGAGGAGAGCCCCTTCTACATCTTGGGCGCGTACGAGCTGATCGCCTCGCTCTACGCCGACGAGGACCGCCTTCAGGAGGCGTTCCGCAGCGGCGGCGGCATGGGCTGGCACGAGCACGACCATCGGCTCTTCCGGGGCACGGAGCGGTTCTTCCGCCCCGGCTACAAGGGCCACCTCGTCGCCGAGTGGCTGCCCGCGCTCGACGGGGTGGTCGAGAAGCTCGAGGCCGGGGCCCAGGTCGCCGACGTCGGCTGCGGCCACGGCGCCTCGACGATCCTGATGGCCGAGGCGTTCCCGAACTCGGAGTTCTGCGGCTTCGACTACCACCAGGGCTCGATCGAGCGGGCCCGCGAGGCGGCGGCCGAGGCCGGCGTCGCGGATCGGGTGACCTTCGAGGTCGCCTCCGCCAAGGAGTTCCCCGGCCAGGGATACGACCTGGTCTGCGTCTTCGACTGCCTGCACGATATGGGCGATCCGACCGGCGCCTCGGCGCACGTCCTCGAGACGCTCGCCCCCGACGGCACCTGGCTGATCGTCGAGCCGTACGCGAACGACAGGGTCGAGGAGAACCTCAACCCGGTCGGCCGCGTCTTCTACGGCGCGTCGACGGTGATCTGCACGCCCGCGTCGCTCGACCAGGAGGTCGGCCTCGCGCTCGGGGCGCAAGCGGGCGAGGCACGGCTGACCGACGTCATCAAGGACGGCGGCTTCAGCCGCGTCCGGCGGGCCACCGAGACGCCGTTCAACCTCATCCTCGAGGCGAGGCCGTAGGCGCCCGCAGCAGGCGCACCGACGAGAGCACGGCGAGCGCCGTCATCAGGACGGCGCTCGCCACACACCACTGACAGACGGCGTGGATCGTGAAGAGCTCGCGGTAGGTCAGGTAGGCGCTGAAGCCGAAGCCGACCAGAGCCACCGCCGCGGTGGCGGTCCGCGCGAGCTCGCCCGGGAGGCGCGAGGCGATGAGGATCACGCCATAGCCGATCGCGCCGAGCAGGGCGACCGGGACGCCGGCGAGCTTGGAGTAGTGCGAGGTCTGCACCTTCTCGCAGCCGCCCCCGCCGGAGCAGATCGGCTTGATGCCGGCGTAGTGGACGTAGATCAGGTAGCCCGAGATGCCAAGGCCCGCCAGCGCCAGCAGCGCGAGCATCAGGCCCAGGCGCCGGTCGCTCACCCCTTCAGCAGCTGGTCGAGGGGTCCGGTGAAGCCCGACGCGTCGAGCGACGAGGGGTTGAGCTGCGCGAGGCTCTGGCCGGACCTGCCGGCGAAGAAGGTGGGTGTGGAGTTGACGCTTCGCGCGCTGGCGCCGGCGTCGTTGTCGGCCAGGAGCGCCTGCACCGCCGCGCCGTTGCGGTCGCTGAAGGCCCGGTTCACGTCGAGGCCCGGCACGGAGCTCGCGACGAGGCGCAGGAACGGATCGGTCACGTAGCCCGAGTTCTCCTCGCCCTGGTTGCGGTAGAAGAGCTCGGCGAAGTTCCAGAGCCGGTTCTGCCGCTGGGCGGCGGCGGCCATACGGCGGGCCTTGCCGGAGTCCGGCCCGATGATCGCGATCAGCCGCAGCTCGAGCTTCACCTTCCCGGCGCGGACGTAGCGGCTGACGACCGTCGGCAGCGCGTCCTGGGCGTACTGGGCGCAGAAGGGACACTGGAGGTCGGCGAACTCCACCATCGTCACCGGCGCGTCGCTCCTGCCGAGGACCCGCCCGCTCTGGGGGATGCCCTTGAAGAGGTTGTTCACCTCGGCGACGTGCTCGAGCGGCCGGCCTGCGCTGCCCCCGTTGCCCTTCGAGCTCCCGCCGGAGCTGATCAGGATCAGCGCCACGACGATGGCGGCGGCGGCGAGGAGGGCCCCGCCGAGCATGCCCAGCCGGCGGCGCCGGGTCGCCGCCGCGGTCGCCTCCTGCTCACGGGTCTCGCGGTCAGCGCGAAGTCGCTCTTTCTCCTCGCGTCTGGAGCTCATCGTCCCCATTCATAGTGGCGAAAGCCGGCGCCTTGCGAACCCGCCTTCGGTAGAGTCGCCCGCCCGAGGGACTCTGTGAAGCACCTGAACTGGTCACGCAGCCGCCTGAAGGCCCTGCTTGCGGCCGCTGCCGTCGCCGCGTTGGCGATCGTCGTGGGGACCACCGCGTCGGCCCACATCGAGCGCGCCTCGTACTGGCCGAACCCGGCGCCGGACACCTCGGTCCACCCGCCGGCCGGCGGCCACGTCCCGGGAGCGCGCAGCCTCTACAGCGCGCTTCGCAAGTCGCCACCGGGCGTGACGCGCATCGTCTGCCAGGGCCGCGTCCCGAGCAACAAGCGGGTGGCGACGCTGTCGCGCAGCCTGCGGAGGGCGAAGCGGTCGCACGCGTCGAAGGCGCGGCTCGCAAGCCTGAACCGGAGGCTCAAGGCGGCCAGGCGCAAGTACAAGAAGGGCGTCGCACGGAACACCTCGATCCGCACGCTGAAGCGCGCCATCAGGAAGGCCCGCACGAAGGGCTTCAAGTTCCGGCCGACCGACAGGACGCGCTTCATCAGCAAGCGGAGCGGCAAGAAGCTCCAGCGCTTCAACGAGAAGCTGCTCGCCAAGTGCAAGTACCACGAAATCCAGCGGGCGGCCACGCGGACGCGCAACAACGATCGGGTGGTCGTCATGCCGGGCATCTACACGGAGCCGACCTCGCGCTCCAAGCCGGACCTCGATCCGGCCTGCAAGAAGTACGAGATCCTCAACGACCGCGGCGAGCGGCAGGCGCTCTCGTACAACTATCAGGTGCACTGCCCCAACGCGCAGAACCTGATCGCCTTCATCGGCCGGAAGCCCGGGCCCGGCAGCGATCCCAAGGAGCCGCGCTGGGACCGCCGCGGCATACCCAACCTCGGGCCCTGCATCCGCTGCAACGTCCAGGTCGAGGGCTCGGGCCCCAGCCCCGACGACGTGGTGATCGACGCGGGCCGCGTCGCCTCCGGCAACCACGGACCGATCGGCAGCAAGAAGGACGTCGGCATCCGCGCCGACCGCACCGACGGCTTCGTCCTCCGGAACATGACGGTGCGGCACGCCCGCGAGCACAACATTTACATCCTGGAGGCCGACGGCTACCGGTTCGAGCGCTTCAAGACCTTCTACGCGGGCGAGTACGGCGTCCTCACGTTCGTCGAGGACCACGGCTTGATCCAGGACTGCGACGCGGCGGGCCACGGCGACTCCGCCCTCTACCCCGGCGCTGCCGCGGAGACCGGCGAGCAGACCGTGGAGAAGCACCAGCGCTACAACCAGGAGATCCGCCGCTGCGACATGCACCACAACGCGGCCGGCTACTCCGGGACCGACGGCAACGCCGTCTGGATCCACGACAACAACTTCTACGACAACTCGCTCGGCTTCACGACGGACGTCTTTACGGCCGCGGGCCACCCGGGCTACCCGCAGGACTCCGACCTGATCGAGCACAACAACTTCTACTCGAACAACTTCAACACCTACGTCAAGGGCTCGGACGTCGCCCCGGCGGAGCCGTTCCCGGTCGGCACCGGGCTCTGGATCGCCGGCGGCGACAACAACACCATCCGCTACAACCACTTCTGGAACAACTGGCGGCGCGGCACGATGATCTTCACCGTCCCCGACGCGTTCGTCTGCGGCGACCAGCCGGTCGCCGGCGGCAACCATCAGGCGGGCTGCAAGGAGGACGGGACGGTCAGCACGTCCTTCGACAACAAGAGCTACGGGAACGTGATGGGCCGCACGCCGACCGGCAAGCGCGATCCCAACGGCACCGATTTCTGGTGGGACTCGTACGTGAACCAGCAGGACCACGACCCGAAGACCACGACGGGGAACTGCTGGTACGAGAACACCGGCTCGGATGGCAAGAAGAGCGGCATCACAAGCGTCCCAGGGCCGCCCATGCTGCCGTCGAACTGCAAGTCCAGCCTCGGCACGGGCGGACCGGCGCAGGAAAGCGAGCTGCTCGGCTGCTTCGCCTCCTTCGAGGAAGGCGCCGGGGATTGTCCCTGGTTCACCACCCCATCCGAGCCCAAGTAGCGCGTTACGCCGTCCTGCTGCTGGCCGTCTGGCTCAGCGGCTGCTTCGGCAGCTCACACCAGCCGCGCCGCACCGGCGGCGCGACCATCGCCGACCTGCGGCTGGCCGACTGCACCGACTGGCGGCAGGCGGACGTAAGGCAGCGCTACGACACGCTCCACAGCCTGCGCGACTTCGCCGGCGGCCCGGCGGGCCCGAATCCGGCCGGCCACGGCGCTGTGCTCGACGACGACAAGGCCTACAAGCTCTTCCAGAACTACTGCAAGCAGCCGTTCGCGGGCCACTTCCGGCTCTACCACATCTACAACCGGGCGGCTTCCTTCACCCGCCCTTAGCCTTGGACGGCGCGGCGACGACCTTGCCGGGAATCCGCAGCAGCGGCTGCGGCGTGTTGCGGGCCAGCTTCTCGAGCGCCCGGCCGAGCTCGGAGCGCGCCGGGGTGCCACGGCCGAAGCGGCGTCCGATGCCGTCCTTCTTGGGCAGCCGGTGGTGGAGGGGTCCCTCCGGCGCGGACTCGGGAAGGGTGCGGCCGATCACGAGTCGCTGGATCTCGCTCGTGCCCTCGAAGATCGTGTACAGCTTGGCGTCGCGGTACCACTTCTCGACCGGCAGGTCCCTGATGTAGCCGCGGCCGCCGCAGACCTGGACCGCCCGCTCGGTCGCGCGGACGGCCACCTCCGAGGCGGCGAGCTTGGACATCGAGCCCTCGGCCAGGTGGAAGTCGATGTCGTTGGCCGCCATCCAGGCCGCGCGCCAGGTGAGGAGCCGGGCCGCGTCGAGCTCGGTGGCGACGTCCGCCAGCGGGAACGACACGCCCTGGTTCTCGGCGATCGGCTCCCCGAAGGCCTCGCGCTCGCCGGCGTAGTGGGAGGCGAACTCGAAGGCGGCCCGGGCGACGCCGAGCGCCTGGGCGGCGACCATCGGCCGCGTCTGCTCGAAGGCGCCGAGGGCGGCGGAGCGGGACTCGCCGGCGCGGGCGCGCTCGAGCCGGGACTCGAGCTTCTCGTCGCCGCCGAGCAGGTGGTCGCCGGGGACGCGGCAGCGCTCGAACTCGAGCTCCGCGGTGTGAGAGGCGCGGCAGCCGAGCTTCTCGAGCTTGCGGACGAGCTTCAGGCCCGGCGTGTCCTTGGGCACGACGAACATGGCCTGGCCCTTGGTG
>JBJMLJ010000509.1:0-5168 GCA_045805365.1 Thermoleophilaceae bacterium | reverse complement strand
CGGTGGAACGTCTGGCGGAAGGCCATCGCCAGGTGGACCGCGCTGATGCAGGCCTCCACGTCGTCGGCGTTGACGTGGATGATCGGGACGTCGAAGCCCTTGGCGAGGTCGGACGCGTAGCGGGTGGAGCGGCCCTCCTCGGGATCGGTCGTAAAGCCGAGCTGGTTGTTGGCGATCAGGTGCAGCGTGCCGCCCGTGCTGTAGCCGTCGAGCGCCTGGAGGTTGAGCGTCTCGGCCACGATGCCCTGGGCCGGGAAGGCGGCGTCGCCGTGGATCAGGACCGGCAGGACCGCGGTCGGGTCGTGGCTGATCTCGGTGGCCTTGCGGCCGGTCTGGTCGGCGCGGGCGCGGCCCTCGATCACCGGGTTCACGTACTCGAGATGGCTCGGGTTGTGCGACAGGCTCACCGTGAGCGGCCGGCCGGCGCGGGTCTTGTAGGTGCCCGAGGCGCCGTAGTGGTACTTGACGTCGCCGGTGCCGCCCTCGGGCGCCGCCGTGTCGGCCGCCAGGCTCTGCTCGCCCTCGAACTCGACGAGGATCGACTCGTAGGGGCGCCCCACCGTGTGCGCCAGCACGTTCAACCGGCCGCGGTGGGCCATGCCGAGCACGACCTCGCGCGCGCCTCCTTCGCCGGCCAGCTCGATCGCCTCGTCGAGCATCGGCACCATCGCGTCGAGCCCCTCGATCGAGAACTGCTTCTTGCCCAGGAACGCCTTGTGCAGGTAGCTCTCGAGCGCCTCGACCTGTGACAGCCGCCCGAGCAGGGCCTTCTTCGCCTCCGGCTCGAGCATGCCGCGGTAGGCCCCCGCCTCGATCGTCTGACGCAGCCAGATGCGCTGTTCGTGGTCCGAGATGTGCTCGATCTCGTAGGCGATCGTGCCCGTGTAGGTCTCGCGCAGGTGGGGCAGCGCGTCGGCGAAGGTCTCGCCGGGGACGGCGACCCTGAGCACGGACGCCGGGATGCGCGCCATCAGGTCCGGCGTGAGGTTGACGGTGGCCGGATCGAGCGCGGGGTCGCCGAGCGGCTCGGCGCCGAGCGGGTCGAGCTGAGCCGCGAGGTGGCCGTGCATGCGGTGCGCCTTGACGATCGACGTGGCCGCCTGCACGGCCTGGAGCAGGGCCGCGTCGGCCACGGGCGCCGCGGCGGGTGTCGCCGCCGCGGGGGCCGGCTCGGCCGCGGTTATCGCAGCGGGCCGCTCCGGCTGCCCGCTCACGCCGAGCGCCTCGAAGACCTGCTCGTAGAAGCCGTCCTCGCCCTGAAGCAGCTCGTCGATCCGGCGCAGGAACGAGCCCGACTCCGCGCCCTGGATGACGCGGTGGTCGTAGGTGCTCGTCATCGTCATCACCTTCGAGACTCCGAGCTCCTTGAGCCGGGCGGGATCGACCCCGGCCATTCCTGGCGGGAAGTCGATCGCCCCGGTCGCGACGATCGTGCCCTGGCCGGGCATCAGCCGCGGCACCGAGGCCACGGTCCCGAGGCCGCCCGGGTTCGTCAGGGTGATGTTGGCTCCCTGGTAGGCCTCGGGCGCCAGGGTGTTGTCGCGCGCGCCCACGACGAGCTCGTCGTAGCGCTCCACGAAGTCCGCGAAGCCGAGCTCGCTCGCGCCCTGGAGCACGGGCACGACGAGCGAGCGCGTGCCGTCCTTGCGCTCGACGTCGACCGCGAGGCCGAGGCCGATGGCCGCCGGCGTGACGCGATGCGGCGTGCCGTCCACCTCCTCGTAGGCGTTGCCCATCACCGGCCAGTCGTCGGCGGCGGCGCGCACGATCGCCCAGGCGATCAGGTGCGTGAAGGACAGCTTCTTTCCGGCCGCCTTGAGCGCCTTTCGCCGCGAGTCGAGCACGTCCACGGGGACGGATCGGAAGCTCGTGGCCGTCGGGATCGAGCGGCTCTCGTTCATGAAGCGGACGAGCGTCGCGGCGGGTCCGCGGATCGGCTTCCGGTCGGCCTCCGCCGACGCCCCGCCGTCCCCCTCCAGGGCGGCCAGGACGTCGGACTTGGTCACCCGGCCGCGGGGGCCGGAGCCCTTCAGCGCGTTTACGTCGATGCCGTGCGCGGTCGCGATGCGGGCCGCCACTGGGGTTGCGTGGCCGTTGCCGTCCGCAGCCGGCGGAGGCGGCTCCGGGTCGCTGGCGGCTGGTCGCTTGTCGCCAGGGCCGGCGGGACCGGCCGCGATCCGGCACAGGACCGTTCCCACGGTCACGGTCTCATCCGCGTCGACCAGGATCTCGGTGATGGTTCCCGCGGTTGGAGACGGGACCTCGGCGTCGACCTTGTCGGTCGAGATCTCGACCAGGGGGTCGTCGACGTCGACGCTGTCGCCGACCTGCTTCAGCCACTCGAGGACGGTTCCCTCGGAGACCGAGTCGCCCATCTCCGGGAAGGTCACGTCCACCAGCTCGCCCGCGGGCTCGGGCGCGTCGCCCGTCTCGATCTCGCCCAGGACCTGGCCGACCTCGACGGTCTCGTCGGGCTCGACGAGGATCTTGGTCAGGGTGCCCGCGGCCGGGGCCGGCACCTCGGCGTCGACCTTGTCGGTCGAGACCTCGACGATCGGCTCGTCGGCTTCGACCCGCTCCCCCACCTGCTTGCGCCACTCGAGGACCGTGCCCTCGCTCACCGATTCCCCCATCTGGGGCATCGTGATCTGCACGGTCGTGGTGCGTGTCGCCATCCCGGGGTTCAAGGGTACCCGCGGGCGGCCGGCGTCAGGTGTGCTGGAGGATGCCGCCCCGAACGCCGACGCCGGTCGTGAAGAGGGCCATCATCTCCTCGAGGAGGGGATCGTCGACGGCGTCCGGCTCAAGCTGCTGCCAGAGGGCCCAGCCGTCGGCCATCGCGACCACCATCCGCACGATCCTCTCCATCGGGACGTCGAGCTCGAGGCCGAGCTCGTCGGCGCGCCGCTGGTAGATCCGCTCGAAGCGATTCCGAAGCGTCGCGAAGCGGGTGACGAGCTCCTCGCGGAATGCCTCGTCACGAACCGCGTAGGCGTAGAACTCCTGGAACAGGCGGCCGTGCTCGGGGTCGGCGTGGAGGGAGGCCGCGAAGTCGGCGGCGGCGTGGCGGGCCTGGTCCGGCGGGGACTCCTCGGCCTCGGCGAACGCCCGCTCGGTCTCCTCGATCCGCTGCTCGAAGTGCTCGTCGAGCATGGCCAGGAAGAGCTCCTCCTTGTTCTTGAAGTTCGCGTAGAAGGCGCCCTTCGTATAGCCCGCCTCCTCGGCGACCTGGTCGATCGAGGCGCGCTCCATGCCGTGCCGGCAGAACACCTTGGCCGCCGACTTCATCAGCGACGAGCGCGTCTTCGCCTGCTTCTCCTTGCGGCTGAGCCGGGGCATCAGGCGGCCACCACCTCGGCGCCCCGGTTGGGCACCAGCGTGATCGCCCGCCTGCCGACCCGCTCGGGGCGCTCGTCGGCCGGCCGCAGCGCCAGCCGGGTGACGACCGTGGTCAGGACGGTCCTCATCTCGAACTGGGCGAAGGCGGCGCCGAGACACCGACGCACGCCACCCCCGAAGGGGATCCAGGTGTAGGTGCCGGCCGGCTGCTCGAGGAAGCGCTCGGGCCGGAAGCGGTGGGGCTCGGGGTAGATGTCCTCGCGGCGGTGCATCAGGTAGATGCAGGGCGTGATCGAGCACCCCGCGGGGAGCAGCCGGCCGCCGATCTCCATCGGCTCCTGGAGCCTGCGGACGACGATCGGCAGCACCGGCCGCAGCCGCAGCGTCTCCTTGACGACCGCCTCGGCGTACTCGTCCTCGCCGGCGGCGGCCTCCTCGGTCAGGCGCGCGAGCTTGTCCGGGTGCCGGACGAGCCGCTCCATGGCCCAGGCCAGCGCGTTGGCCGTGGTCTCGTGACCCGCGACCAGGAGGGTCATCAGCTCGTCGCGCAGCTCGGCGTCGCTCATCGAGCCGCCGTCCTCGTGGCGCCCCTGGAGCAGCAGGCTGAGGATGTCGTCGCGCTCCTCGAGGTCGGACGCCCGCCGCCGGGCGGCGATCTCGTCGAGCACGAGCTCGTTGACCGTGTCGAACTCCCTCTGGAAGAAGCGCCAGGTGTAGAGCCGCTCGGGACCGAGGATCGCGAGCGCCAGCATCGCCCGCCAATCCGAGGTCAGCTCGAGCGAGTCGCTGAGCGCGCGGCGCATGAGCTCGACCCGGTCCTCGTCGCGGATCCCGAAGACGGCGCGGATGATCACCTCGAGCGTGATGTCCTGCATCCGGGGGCGGAGCTTGAACGGCTCGCCGCTCGGCCAGGAAGCGAGCTCACGTTCCGTGGCGTCCGCGATCAGCTCGCCGTAGCGGGCCATCCGCTTTCCGTGGAAGGGCGGCAGCATCAGCTTGCGCTGGGACATGTGCGCCTGCTCGTCGAGGAGGAGCACCGAGTTGCGGCCCACGACGGGCAGCAGCACCTTGTTGGCCTCGCCGGCGTGGAGGAGCCGGGGGTCGCCCTTGAAGACCTGCTGGACGGTGTCGGGATCGCAGGTCAGGACCCAGTGGCCCTCCTGAGCGATCTTCAGGGTGAACATGTCGCCGTAGCGGGCGCGGCAGCGCAGCATGAACGGCCCGGGCCGGGCGCCCCAGGCCACCGTTTGTAGCGCCCGCGGCCAGGTCGGGCCGGGCGGCAGGGTCGGCGTCGCCCCGTTGTTCACGGCATGGCCTCCTGGGGCCCGGCCGGCAGCAGCGCCTTGAGCTTGCGCAGGCGGCCCTCCACCGGGCACCTGTGCGTCCGGGTCGCCGTGGCGACGTGGGCCCCGATCGGCTCGGTCACGTTCTTGAGCCAATGCAGCCGGCGCTCGCCGAGGGCTGCGCCCTTCAGGCGACCGGCGGCTTCGGCGGTGGCCTCGCCGACGAGCACCTCGCCGCCCCCGGCCGCCGCGCACAGCCGCGCGGCGACGTTGACGGTCGTCCCGTACCAGTCGCCGGCCCGTGCGACCGCCGGTCCCGTGTAGACCCCCACGCGCACGGGAGGGAATCCGTCGACCTCCTCGAGCGTGTCGACGATGTCGAGGCCGAGGCGCACCGCGGCCGCGGGGTCGTCGCAGCGGAGCATCAGCGCGTCGCCGATCGCCTTGATCCGCTCGGCCCGGTGACGGATGAGGAGCGGGTCGACGCGGGCGCAGAACTCGACGGCGACGTCCGCCGCCCGGTCGTCGCCCTGCGAGGCGGTGAGG
>JBJMLJ010000508.1:0-2490 GCA_045805365.1 Thermoleophilaceae bacterium | reverse complement strand
AGCTCGCGCAGCGTCGTGCTCTTTCCGATCCCGCCGGGCCCGTGCAGCAGAACCACGCTGGCCGGCGGGTCGTCGACGAAGAGCCTGTCGAGCTCCGCGAGCTCCCGGCGCCGGCCGACGAACGCCCGCTGGTCGCGGTGGGCCATCCGCGCGCCGAGGGTCATCTGCGGAACCCGCTGATCAGCCAGCTGCCGCCGGAGTTCTTCAGCGAGAAGATCGAGCCGCTCGAGAGGGCCACCTGCCCGGTGGATCCGGAGGTGAGGACGTATCTGCTGATGTCGAGCTCGTCGGAGCTAGGAAGCGTGCGCGGATCGATACCCACGGCCTCGGCACAGCCGGGCAGCTGCTTGCCTGCGCCGCCGAGGACCTGGCCGCATGCACGGGCCGAGTCGCTCAGCTCCACGGCCCGGACGAAGGTGGTCACGGCCTGATCCATCGCCTTGGCGTCCTGCTTCGGCGCCCGCGGCGTCGTCCGGGTCGTTGTCTCGGTCTCGCTGTTCACCGTCTGCGTGGCGCTGGACGCCTGGGTCGTCGTGGCGCTGCGCCCCTGCTTGGTCCCATCGTCGCCTCCGCTCAGCGCAATCGCAAGCGCCCCGCCGCCGGCGACGGCCGCGATCACGAGCCCGATGACGAGCGGGCGCCTCAACCTTCGCGGGGCTTCAGGGTGCGCTCCTCGCCCCAGCTGCAGAGCGCCGCCCGGCCCGGGCAGTCGTGACAGAGCTCGAGATGCGGCTCGCCGGTCGGCTCGAAGCGACCCTCCACCAGCCCTCGGGCGAGCTCCCGCAGCTGCGCCTCGAGGGTGTCCGCGTCGCTCGCCTCGAAAGTCGTCGCCACCGGCTCGGCCGGCCGCTCGAGGAAGAGGTAGGCCACCTCCGCCCGCTCGGCGCCGGAGCGCAGCGCCGCCAGCGCGTAGACCAGCCGCTGGATCCCGTAACGCTCCTCGCAGTACTCGACCGGGTCGGCGCCCTCGAGCCGGTCGCTCTTGTAGTCGACGATCAGCGTTCCGTCGTCCTCGGCCGCGTGCACGTCGACGACGCCGTTGACGAGCAGGCTCCGCCGGCCGGGGCCGTTGGGCGCCAGCGTGAAGGCGAAGGGCAGCTCGGTCCGCACCCGGCGCGCCCGCGCCAAGCGCTCGCGCAGCGGACTGGCGGCGAAGCCTTCGATCAGGGACCGGACGTCGGCCACGTCCTCCTCCCTCAGCGGCGCGTCGTGGCGGACGATCAGCTCCTCGACCTGGGTTTGCGTGGGGACCACCGGCCGTCGCATGTCGAGCTTCTCGAGCAGCTCGTGCACCACCGTCCCGCGCAGCAGCGCGGGCAGCTCGTCGGAGCCGCGCGGCTCGGGAGCGCCGGGCTCGACGCGGCTGTCCAGCCGGAGAGCCCGCTCGAGGTAGAAGCGATAGCCGCAGCGCTCGTAGCGTGCCAGCCCCGAGTAGCTGAGGCGACTGACGGGAAGGGCTCGTGGCGCGGGGACGGCGGCGAGCTCGAGCGGTGGCGTGCTCTCCTCCGGCGCGGGCTCGGGCTCGGGCCGCGCCGGACGCCGGTCGGCCGGCGGGAGCAGCTGCTCGAGGGTCTCCGGCGTCAGCCGCTCATAGGCCACGGGCACCTCGCGGCCATCCCAGCTGCCGATCGAGACGCCGCGGGCCTTGCCGCCGGGCAGGTCCGCGCAGAAGCCGCGCCAGACCCAGCGCATCGGCTCCTGCAGCGGCGCCTCCTCCGGGAGCTTCGTCAGGTCGGTCGCCCCGCTCAGGATCAGGCGCCTCTCGGCGCGGGTGGCCGCGACGTAGAAGATCCGCTTCTCCTCCTCCTCGGCCTTCAGCTTCTGCTCCTTCTTGATCCGCTCGAGCTCGTCGGTGTTCACCGGCTTGCCGCTCAGCGACGCAAGCCGGAGGCCGAGGCTGCCGTCGTCGGAGATCCGCAGCTGCCCGCGGTCCTCGCGCCCGTCCTTGCCGAGGTCGGCGAGGCAGACGACCGGGAACTCGAGCCCCTTGGCGCGGTGGATCGTCATCAGCCGGACGGCGTCGAGCTGCTCGGCCTCGAGCGGCGCCTCGCCCTCGCGCTCCTGGATCAGGTCGCGCTCGCCGACGAAGTCGATGAAGGCGCGCAGGTCGCGGCCCTCGTCGGCCTCGAACTCGCGCGCCATCCGCATCAGCTTGCGGACGTTGGCCAGCCTGCGGTCGCCGGCGGGCAGCGGCAGGACTCGGCGGTCGTACCCGGTCTTCGTGATGGCGCGGTCGATCAGCGTCTCCAGCGAGACCCCGGCCGCCGCGCGGCGCTCCTCCTCGAACAGCGCCACGAACTTCCTCACCCGGGCGCGGTCGTCCTCGGGCAGGGAGTCGAGCAGGCCGTTCGACGCGCCCTCCTCGAGGGTCCACCAGACGCCCTTCCGGCTGCGCCTGGACTCGATCCCGAGCAGGGCGAGCGTGTCGAGCGAGCAGCCGACCAGCGGGGAGGCGAGCACCGAGTAGACGGCGAGCTCGTCCAGCGGGTT
>JBJMLJ010000507.1:0-2443 GCA_045805365.1 Thermoleophilaceae bacterium | reverse complement strand
TCCTTGGTAGAGGACTTCGATGGCCCTCGGGACCACAAGCTCCCTGCTCGGCGGGAGGTACAGGATCGAGCGGTTGCTCGGGCGCGGCGGGATGGCGGCCGTCTACCTGGCGCACGACGAGCGCCTCGACCGGCAAGTCGCGATCAAGCGTCTGCACACGGAGGGCCCGGAGGACGCCGCCCGCCGCTTTGCCCGTGAGGCCAAGCTCGGCGCCTCGCTGAACCACCCGAACCTGGTCTGGGTCTTCGACACCGTCGCCGACGACGAGGGCGTCCTCATCGTCATGGAGTATGTCGAGGGGACGACGCTCGAGCGCGAGCTGGCCGAGCAGGGTCGTCTGTCGCCGGACCGCGCGGTCTCGGTGATCGGCGGGGTGGCCGCCGCGCTCGACCACGCGCACGAGCAGGGCATCGTCCACCGCGACGTCAAGCCGGCCAACGTGCTGCTCGGCAGTCGCGGCGTGATCAAGCTGGCCGACCTCGGGATCGCCATGGCCGCCGAGCACACCCGGATCACGCGCAGCGGCATGATCCTCGGCACCGCCTCGTACGCGTCCCCCGAGCAGCTGGACGGGCGCCCGCCGACCCCGTCGAGCGACATCTACTCGCTCGCGGCGGTGGCCTTCGAGGCGCTGACCGGCGTGAAGGCCCACCGGGGCTTCACACCGGTCGAGGTCGCGCTTGCGGTCACCACCCAGCCGCCGCCCGACCTGCGCGATTTCTGGCCCGAGGCACCCGCCGCGGCGGCTCTTGTGCTCGAGCGCGGGATGGCGCGCAGTCGGGCGGACCGCTTCGACAGCGCCGGCGAGCTGGCGCGGGAGCTCGAGGCGGCGCTGCGCGATGCGCCCGCGGGTGCTCCGGCGCGGCTTGCTCCTGTGAGACCCGCTTCTGCTGCTGCCCCGCCGCTGCCACCTCGCCATGAGCCGCCGCCCTTGCGCGCTCCGGTGGCCCGCGTGCGGCGGAGCGTGCCTCTGGCCCTCCCGATCGCCCTGGTGGGCGCAGCGCTGCTGCTGGCGGCCGGCATCATGGCCCTCGCCTCCGGAGGCGGTGGCAAGTCGCCCGAGCGCCACGCCACGAGGCCGTCGCCTCCGGCGTCCCACCACGCGCGCAAGCACTCACCTCCGCCCAAACACGGCGCCCCTCCCCCGGCCGGCCCCAGCCCGGCTCTAGCCTCCAGGTCGACCCGCTCCAGCGCGGCGCCGCCGCCGCCCCCTGGTCCGACCAACGGAGTCGCCCTCAACAGCCAGGGCTACCGGTTGATGCAACAGGGCCGCTACGCCAACGCCGTGCCGGTGCTTCGACGGGCCGTCGCCGCCTTCCCGAGCGGGAGCACCAGCCTGGACTACGGCTACGCGCTCTTCAACCTGGGCAAGTCGCTGCGTCTCTCCGGCCACCCGGACGAGGCGATCTCGGTCCTGGAGCGCCGCCTGCGAATTCCCGACCAGACGGCGACCGTGCGCCGCGAGCTCGACGCCGCCCGCCGAGCGATGAAGGGACCCTGATCCGCGAGCGGTCCCGAGCGGGCCGGCGGTCGCAAGCGCGCGCTACGGCTTGGTTCCAGGCTTCGGCCTGGAGCGCACGCGCTCGGCCTTCTCGGCCTGCGACTTCGCCTCGCTCTCGCTGAGCTGCGAGGTCGGGAGCAGCTCGGCGATCGCGTCCGCCACGGTCCTCCGGCGGCGGAACTTGCGCTCGTAGTCGCGCACGGCGCGGAGGGTCTGGCCGTTGGCGCCGGCCAGCTGCTCGACGATCTGCTCGCTCTCGAGCGTGTCGTAGTCGGGCAGGGGCTCCGTCGTGCGCAGATAACGCAGCTTCTCGAGCACGACTGGCCGGTTCTGGTGGGCCCGCTCGTGCGCCTCGACGAGCTGGAGCTCCGTCTGGGTCAGCTGAGAGAGCTGGGCGGCGACCTCCTTGGCGCCGAGGCGGTCGTATCGAGGGATTGGAAGGGTGCCGTCGTCGACCGGGCTCGGTTCGTCCGCCGCGTTGTTGCCGCCCCGAGAGCGGCCAAAGAGGCTCATGAGCGCGCGAAGCTGCCGTCGTCGTCGAGCCAGCGCTCGGCGTCGAGGCGCGCGTCACGACGCTTGGTGAGGTCGCTCAGCGGGCGAGCCAGCGGTTCGAACTCGGCCGGCCCGACGTCAATCGAGCGAAAGCCGACGATCTCGGAGAGCCTGCCGACGGACTCGAGCGGCGCGTCGCACACCGGGCACAACCGATCCGGGGCATCCCCTCCCTGGCTCCGCAGCCGGATCCTGCAGGCCGCGCACTTGAAATCGGCCATCTCGCCCTTTCCGTTCGAGTCCCAGGTACGCTAGCACGATCGCCGAATCTAGAATCCCAGATCAAGAATCGCCCCCGCCGTGGACCTTCCTGACGAACTACGCCCAGGTCCTGGTCTGCATCGCCCACGACCCCGACATCCGCCTCCGCGAGATCGGCGACACGGTCGG
>JBJMLJ010000506.1:0-3873 GCA_045805365.1 Thermoleophilaceae bacterium | reverse complement strand
CTCCTACGAGGGCCTGATCGAGATCGTGCCGGACGCCCAGGAGTCGCACACCTATCTCCAGACGCACTCGATGCTGCTCTCGCCCAAGGCGAAGAGCGACGCGATCCCCTCGCTGATCGTCAAGACGGACAACGTCTCGGCCTCGCACGGCGGTACCGTCGGCGAGCTCGACGAGGAGCAGATCTTCTACATGATGACCCGCGGCGTCTCGCGCTCCGAGGCCGTGCGGGTGCTCGTCGAAGGCTACTTCGAGGAGGTCGTCCAGCGCCTCGACGACCCCGGCCTCGAGGAGCTCGTCCGCCGGCGGATCGCGGAGAAGCTCCGCGGCGCCGAGGAGCAGGTCAGGGAGTTCATCGGGGAGCGCTCCTGATGTCGGTGGCCGTCGACATCCGCGCGGACTTCCCCGTCCTCGGCCGGGAGTTCGACGGCAAGCCGCTCGTCTACCTCGACTCCGCGGCGACCTCGCAGAAGCCGCGGCAGGTGATCGCGGCGGTGGAGGACTACTACGAGCGCTCGAACGCCAACATCCACCGTGGCGTCTACTCCCTGGCCCGCGAGGCGACCGAGCTGTTCGAGAACGCCCGCGAGCGGGTGGCCGCCTTCGCCGGCTGGGACACGGCCGACACGATCTTCACCAAGAACGCGACCGAGGCGATCAACCTGGTCGCCTACTCGTGGGGGCGCGCGAACGTCGGCGAGGGCGACGAGGTGCTCATCACCCACATGGAGCACCACTCCAACATCGTCCCCTGGCAGCTGCTCTGCCAGGAGCGCGGGGCGAGGCTGCGCTACCTGTCGGTGTCGGACACGGGCGAGCTGTCGCTCGACGAGCTCGATTCCGTGCTCGCCTCGGGCCGGGTGAAGCTGGTGGCCGTCGCCCACGTGTCGAACGTGCTCGGGACCCTGAACCCCGTCGCCGAGATCGTGCGGCGTGCGCGGGCCGCCGGTGCGGTGAGCCTCGTCGACGGCTCGCAGGCCGCGCCCCAGCTCCCGCTCGACGTGCGCGAGATCGATCCGGACTTCTACGCCTGGACCGGCCACAAGGCGCTGGGCCCGACCGGCATCGGCGTGCTGCACGGCCGGCACGAGCTGCTCATCGAGATGCCGCCGTTCCTGGGCGGCGGCGACATGATCTCCAAGGTCGAGTTCGACTCCTCCACGTGGAACGAGCTCCCCTGGAAGTTCGAGGCCGGGACCTCGCCGATCGCCGAGGGCGTCGGCCTGGGCGCCGCCGTCGACTACCTCTCGGCCATCGGGATGGAGAACGTGCGCGCGCACGAGAAGGACCTGACGGCCTACGCGCTCGAGCGGCTCCCGGACGTCGAGGGGATCCGGCTCTTCGGCCCGCCCGACCCGGAGCGGCGCGGCGGCGTCGTCTCGTTCGCGCTGGAGGGCATGCACCCGCACGACGTCGCCGAGCTGTGCGACCGCGAGGCGGTCTGCATCCGCGCCGGCCACCACTGCGCGATGCCGCTGATGCGGATGCTGGGCGTGCCGGCCACCGCCCGGGCCTCATTCCACGTCTACAACAGCCGCGACGACGTCGACCGCCTGGTGGACGCTCTCCAGAAGGCGCGCTCGGTGTTCGAGCTCTGATGGACGCCCTGTACCGCGACTACATCCTCGAGCACTACAAGAACCCGCGGAACTACGGGACGCTCGAGCCGCACGACCTCGAGTTCCACGACCACAACCCGCTCTGCGGCGACGAGCTCGGCGTCCACATCCGGGTCGAGGACGGCAAGGTCGCCGACCTGCGCTTCCACGGCCAGGGCTGCGCGATCTCGCAGGCCGCGGCCTCGATCACGAGCGAGGAGCTGATCGGGATGGACGTGCAGGAGGTCGCCGACCTGCCCGCGGATTGGGCCATCGACCACCTCGGCATCGAGATCTCCCCCACGCGCCGCAAGTGCGCGCTGCTCGCGCTGAAGGTGCTGCGCGGAGCGACCACCGGCGACGCGAGCTGGCCGGAGTAGCCGCCGACCTCGTCTCCGCCTGCCGGCGGGCCGGCGTCCGGGACGAGCGCCTGCTGGCGGCGATCGGCGATGTCCCCCGAGCCGAGTTCGTGAGCGCCGATCTCGTGGACCGCGCGTACGAGGACTCGCCGCTTCCGATCCCGCACGGCCAGGTCACCACCCAGCCGTCGCTGGTGGCGGCGATGCTGGAGGCGCTAGGGCTGTCCGGTTCGGAGCGCGTGCTCGAGATCGGGACGGGCTACGGATGGCAGACGGCGCTGCTGGCACGACTGGCCGCGTCGGTGTGGAGCGTTGAGCGGTATGGCGGCCTCGCCGCGTTTGCCGAGGGTGCCCTCGAACGGCAGCGAGTAGGGAACGCGACGGTCGTGGTCGGCGACGGCTCGCTCGGGCTGGCTTCGCATGCGCCGTACGACGCCGTGCTCGTCGCCGCGGCCTTTCCCTCGGTCCCCGAGCCGCTCGTGGCGCAGCTGGCGGCCGGCGGGCGGCTGGTGCAGCCGATCGGCCCGGGCGGCGCCGAGGACGTCGTCCTCTTCGAGCGCACCGATGCCGGCCTCGAACGAGTGCGCTCCGTGATCGGCGCCCACTTCGTGCGCCTCTACGGGCGGCACGGGTTTCCGGCCTAGAGAGTCGCTTTGTACCCCCAGGAGGGGTGCGATGCGACTTTCTAGCCCAGGTTCACGCGGAACGCCGGGTGGTCCGGCGCGATGCGGAGGAGGTCGTCGTCCGTCGAGTCGGCGTTGACGCCGTCGAAGAACTGGCCGGACTCCCACTTCCAGCGCTCCAGGTAGGCGCGCAGGAGCGGCGCCTTGTCGGGGTCGGGGACCTCCTCGGCGGTGAACTCCTCGGTGCGATGGCCCACGCGGAGGCGGCCGCTTCCGGCCGCGCGGAGGTTCCTGACCCACTGGGTGTGGCCGCGCGGGGCCACCAGGTACTGCGAGCCCTGGAACGGCATCAGGTTGACCGGGGTGCTGCGCCACTCGCCGCTCTTGCGCCCTCGAACCTCGAGCACGCGGGAGCCCGCGATGCTCACGCCCATCCTGGTCAGGCCGGCGACCGTCGGGTTGAAGATGTGCTTGGTGAACCAGTCGGGTCGGCGGTAGTGCGCCACTCCGGTGATGATGACGACTCGCCCTCGCGGCGCACAACCGCGGCTACCGAGACGACGATCGCGAGCGCGCCGGCGACGACCGTGATCGTCACCTGCTCCGAGAGGATCGCCCAGCCGAGGAAGATCGCGATGATCGGATTCACGTAGGCGTAGGTGGCCACCGTCGAGATCGGGACGTTCTTCAGCAGCCAGGTGTAGGCGGAGTAGGCGAGCACGGAGCCGATGAAGATCAGGTAGACGAGCGCGAGCAGGGAGTCGAAGGAGAAGCTCCCCGGGTGGACGTCGCCGGCCTCCCCGACGGCCAGTCCCACGACGACCATCGCGAGGCCGCCGAAGAGCATCTGCCAGGCGGTGGAGACGAGGGCGTCGGACGGGTGCGGCAAACGTCGCGAGTAGAACGAGCCGGTCGCCCACGAGAGGGCCGCCGCCATGCAGACGAGGACTCCCCAGAGCGGCGCCCCGCCGGGCCGGTCTCCGGGCAGCACGAGCAGCGCGAGCCCGGTGAAGCCGACGATCACGCCCACCAGCGTGGCTCGCGGCGGCCGATCGCCGTTGGCCGCTCGCAGCAGGACGACCCAGAGCGGCACCGACCCGATGATCAGCGCGGCCAGCCCCGACGGCACGTCCTGCTCGGCGACCGTCACGAGGCCGTTGCCGCCGAAGGGCAGCAGCACCCCGAGCAGTGCGGCGCCGGCGGCCTCGCGGCGGCTCAGCCGGATCCTGGCGCGGCCGCTGACCGCGATGAGGACGGCCAGGAAGATCGCTCCGGCGGCGGCGAAGCGGGTGCCG
>JBJMLJ010000505.1:0-3919 GCA_045805365.1 Thermoleophilaceae bacterium | reverse complement strand
TTGTCGTAGGCAAACCCGTCGCCCGCATCGCCGACGACGAACGGGCCGGCCGGCACGGTGAATGTTCTTGAGGACCGAGGATCGAGGACGGTGGGTACGGGCGGCGGGAGCTGTGGTCGCCCGAGGGCTGGACGGCGCGGCGGCGCGAGGGCTGGCAGCGGCCGCTGTACTGGACCGAGGACGGCCAGGTGAGGAGCTTCGACCGGATCGAGCCGCTCGATCCCGACAAGCCCGTGATGCACGTCTCCTGGTACGAGGCCGACGCCTACGCCCGCTGGCGCGGCGCCCGGCTCCCGACCGAGTTCGAGTGGGAGCGCGCCGCGACGCTCCACGGCCGGCGCGGGCACCTGGACCAGCTCGACTTCGGCCCCGGCCCCGCGGGGCCCTTCATCGGCGACTGCTGGGAATGGACGTCGAGCGACTTCCACGGCTATCCCGGCTTCAGCGCCTTCCCCTACCGCGAGTACTCGGAGGTCTTCTTCGGGACGACGTACAAGGTGCTGCGCGGCGCCTCATGGGCCACGCGCCCGTTCGTGGCCCGCGAGACGTTCAGGAACTGGGACTACCCGGAGCGGCGGCAGATCTTTTCCGGCTTCCGCTGCGTAAACGAGGTCTGATGGACGCGCTCGCGACGCCAGACGTGCGGATCGATTGCTACGTCGACGACGGGCTTCCGCACTCGATCGCCGACGAGGTCCGCGACGGCCTGACCCGGTCGCTCAAGGAGCTGCCGCCCAAGTACTTCTACGACGCGCGCGGGTCGATGCTCTTCGACCAGATCACGACGCTGCCGGAGTACTACCCCACCCGCTGCGAGCGCTCGATCCTCAACCGCTACGCCCCGGAGATCATCGAGACGACGGGGGCGCAGGAGCTGGTCGAGCTCGGCTCCGGCACCGCGTCGAAGACCCGCGCCCTGCTGTACGCGATGGCCGGCGCGGGGACGCTCGAGCGCTACGTCCCCTTCGACGTCGACGAGTCGGTGGTCCAGTCCTGCGCCGTCGAGCTGACGGACCTCTATCCCGGGCTCTCGGTGCACGGCGTGGTCGGCGACTTCGACCGCGACCTCGACCGGCTCCCCGGCGGCGAGCGGCGCCTGTTCGCCTTCCTCGGCGGCACGATCGGCAACTTCTACCCCGAGGAGCGCGCCGACTTCCTCGAGCGGGTTCGTTGCCTGATGAGCGAGGGAGACCACCTGCTGATCGGCACCGACCTGGTCAAGGACCGGGCGATCCTGGAGGCCGCCTACAACGACTCGCAGGGCGTCACCGCCGAGTTCAACCGCAACATCCTCCGCGTCCTGAACGACGGGCTCGATGCCGACTTCGATCCCGCCGCCTTCGAGCACGTGGCCTTCTTCAGCGAGGCCAACTCCTGGATCGAGATGCGGCTGCGCGCGAACGGCGCTCAGCGCGTGAACATCGACGGCGCCGACCTGGAGGTCGAGTTCGCCGACGGCGAGGAGATCCGAACCGAGATCAGCGCCAAATTCACGCGCGAGGCCGTGGGCCGTGAGCTGGCCGACGCCGGCCTCCGGCTCGACGACTTCTTCACGGACGAGGGCGGGCTCTTCGGCCTCGCGTTCGCCTCGCCGTGCAGCTGAGCGGGATCGCCGCGCTCGTCGCGGGGGGCGCCTCGGGGCTCGGCGAGGCCACGGCTCGTGAGCTGACCGAGCGCGGCGCCCGCGTGACCATCGCCGACCTCAACGAGGAGAGGGGCGGCGCCCTGGCCGACGAGCTCGGCGGCGCCTTCGTCCGGACCGACGTGACGGAGGAGGAGCAGGTGGAGGCCGCCGTCGAGGCGGCCGGCGGGCTCCGGCTGGCCGTGAACTGCGCCGGGATCGGCTGGGCGGAGCGGACGGTCAAGAAGGACGGGCCCGCGGCGCTGCAGCCGTTCGAGACGGTCGTGCGGGTGAACCTGATCGGCAGCTTCAACGTGCTGCGCCTCGCGGCTGCAGCGATGTCGGACGGCGAGCCGGACGATGAGGGCGAGCGCGGGGTCGTGGTGATGACCTCGTCGATCGCCGCCTACGACGGGCAAATCGGGCAGACGGCTTACGCGGCTTCGAAGGGCGGCGTGGTCGGGCTGACGCTGCCGGCCGCCCGCGACCTCGCCGGCCGCGGCATCCGCGTCTGCACGATCGCTCCGGGGCTGTTCGACACGCCGCTCCTGGCCGCGCTGCCCGAGGAGGCGCGCGAGGCGCTCGGCAAGACGATGCCGTTCCCGCAGCGACTCGGCCGGCCGGAGGAGTTCGCCCGGCTCGCCTGCGCGATCGCCGAGAACCCCATGCTGAACGGCGAGGTCATCCGCCTCGATGGGGCGCTGCGGATGGCGCCCAAGTAGCCTTTTCCGCCACCCGACGCAGACCAGGAGCCGCCGAACCAATGCCTGAACCAGTGATCGTCGATGCCGTCCGCACGCCCATCGGCCGTGCCTTCAAGGGCTCGCTCGCCCAGCTTCGCCCGGACGAGACGGGCGCGTTCATCGTGGACCAGCTGCTCGAGCGCAATCCCGACGTCGACCCCTCGTCGGTCGAGGACCTGATCTGCGGCTGCGGCATGCCGCAGGGGCTCCAGGCCTTCAACATCGGCCGGATCATCGTGCTCCTATCCGAGAAGCTCGGGGAGGAGACCACGGGCGTGACCGTCTCCCGCTACTGCGCCTCGAGCCTCGAGGCCATCAAGCAGGCCGCCAACTCCGTGCGCGCCGGCCAGGGCGACACCTACATCGCCGCGGGCGTCGAGTGGGTGTCCCGCTACAACGAGCGCACCGAGCCCGCCGGGGCACCGGACCAGAACGAGAAGCTCCAGGGGAACAACGGCCAGCCGAACGCCTACATCGAGATGGGCGTGACGGCCGAGAACGTCGCCGAGCGCTACGAGGTCAGCCGCTCCGACATGGACAAGTACGCCCAGCGCTCACAGGAGCTGGCGGTCCAGTCGCAGGAGGACGGCTTCTTCGACAACGAGATCGTGCCCGTGCCCGTGGCCGACGGCGAGGTCGTCGCCAAGGACGACGGCCCGCGCGCCAGCTCGACGCTCGAGAAGCTCGCCTCGCTCGAGCCCGCCTTCAGGGAGGGCGGCAAGGTCACGGCCGGCAACTCCTGCCCGCTGAACGACGGCGCGGCCGCCACCCTGATCATGTCCGACGAGAAGGCCAAGGAGCTCGGCCTGCGCCCGCGGGCGAGGATCCTCACCGCCGCGACCTGGGGCAACGAGCCCGAGTACATGGGCGTCGCGCCGATCGGGGCGATCAAGAAGGTCCTCGAGCGCGGCGGCATGTCGATCGAGGACGTCGACCGCGTGGAGCTGAACGAGGCCTTCGCCGCCCAGGTGATCCCGATCATGGACGAGTGCGACATCCCGCTCGAGAAGCTCAACACCCACGGTGGGGCGATCGCGCTCGGCCACCCGTTCGGGATGACGGGTGCCCGGATCATGACCACTCTGCTCAACGTCCTCGATACCGACGACCAGACGGTCGGCCTCGAGACGATGTGCGTCGCCGGCGGCCAGGGCGAGGCGATGCTGGTCGAGCGGCTGAACTAGCCCTCAGGCGCGTGCCGGAGCCGGCTCTCGCACGAACCCCGCGATGAGCTCCGCCAGCCGCTCGGGCTGATCCTCCGCGGAGAACGTCCGCGCGCCCTCGACGAACTCGAGCCGGCTCTCGGGAAGATCGGACGCCAGCCGTTCGGCATCCGCCTTGGGGAACACCTTGTCGGCGCCCGACCAGGCGATCAGGGCCGGCCGCGTGAACCGGCCGAGCTTGTCGGCCGCGGCGTTCGTCTGGCTCGTGTCCGCGCCGCGCAGGAACTTCCGGACGTCCTCCCGGACGGCGGCGTCGTACATCACGGGGAAGAGGTAGGAGTCCTCCGCCTCGCGGTCGATCGGCTCGTTCGTAAGCCAGCCGAACGCGATCG
>JBJMLJ010000504.1:0-2098 GCA_045805365.1 Thermoleophilaceae bacterium | reverse complement strand
GCCCGGCGGCTGGCACAGCCCCTGGAAGAACCAGCGCCAGCGGGTCTGGAGCTCGAGCCAGGCCGCCGTCCGGCGCTCCTGGGAAGAGCGGCGGAGCGCCGGAGGGAGGCGAGCGGGCCCGGCTATGAGCCGCCAACCCGAGGTCGTGCCGTAGAGCCCGGGCTTCTCGGCCAGCCGGACCCGCTGGGGGGACGACGAGTACAGCGGAGGCGAGTCGAGGCGCTCGAGCTCGCCGGCGGGAAGGACGAGCGGCGCGTCGAGGATCGCGTCGCAGAGCGTCGGGAGCAGGCGGTGGAGCAAGGCGCGGCGCGCGAGGACCGGGTCGGGACGGTCGGTGATGACCGCGAGGTCGATGTCCGACAGCCCATAGGCCGGCTCCCGCGCCGAGCGCAGGTAGACGCTCGCCTCGCGGTCGAGCCCGCGCAGCCACCACCCGTAGGCGCGCGCCGCGATCCCGTACGCCGCCCGCCACAGCGGCCGCAGAAAGCCGCGCTCCGTCCGCAGCGCGAAGCGCTGGAGCGCGGACAACAGTCGCGGGGAGCCCAAGATCGCGCATATATTCCCCGGTCCGCACGTTGGTCCCGAAGACCCCTCCCGTTACCGCACGAGCCGCACCGCGACTGGTGAGCGTCGTCATGCCCGTTCTCGACGCCGCCGCGACGCTCGGCGCCCAGCTCGACGCCCTGGCCGGCCAGGACTACGAGGCCGACTGGGAGGTCGTCATCGCGGACAACGGCTCCACCGACGGGAGCCAAGAAGTGGCCAAGAAGTGGGCACAAACGCGCCCCAACGTGCGCCTGATCGACGCCTCGAGTCAGGGGCGGGGCCCGAACCACGCGCGGAACGCCGGCGCGAACGCCGCGACGGGCGACTTCCTCGCCTTCTGCGACGCCGACGACGTGGTCAGCCCGAGCTGGCTGAGCGCCCTGGCCGACGCCGCCAGGGGCGCGGACGTGGTGGCCGGGAGGCTCGACGTGCAGGAGCTGAACGAGCGGATGGTGATCGAGTGGAACGAGACGCTGCCCTTCGACCTGCCGCACCCGGCCTTCGAGTTCATGCCGTTCGTCAGCACGGCGAACTGCGGCATCTGGGTGCACGCGTTCCGCGAGATCGACGGCTTCCGCGAGGAGATCACCACGGCCGAGGACAAGGAGCTCGCCTGGCGGGCGCAGCTCGGCGGGCAGCGGCTGGTTCGCGCGCCCGACGCGGTCGTCTCATACCGCTACCGCTCGAGCGTGAGGGCGACCGCGTCGCAGCACTTCCGCTATGGCCTCGCCTATCCCGCCCTCTACCGCCTCTTCCGCGAGCACGGGTTCGCGCGACCGAGCCTGCGGCAAACCGTGGCCGCCTGGGCGTGGCTGATCGTCTGCCTGCCGACGCTCCTCTGGTCGGTCCGCGCACGGGGGCTGTGGGCCACGCAGGCAGGGCTGAGAGCCGGCTACGTCCTGGGCAGCATCCGCCATCGCGTGATGTTCCTGTGAGGACGCCCGAGCTCGTCACGGTCATCGTCCCGGTGCTGAACGCCGAGCCCTGGCTCGCCGACCAGCTCGAGGCGCTCGCCGGCCAGACGTACGACGGCCCGTGGGAGATGCTCGTGGTCGACAACGGGTGCACGGATCGCAGCATGGAGATCGCGAACGCGTTCGAAGACAGGCTGCCCGACCTGAGGGTCGTCCAGGCGCTCGACCGGCGCTCGCTCAACCATGCCCGCAACGTCGGCGCCCGCGCCGCGCGCGGCGACTTCCTCGCGTTCTGCGACGCCGACGACGTCGTCTCCGCCATCTGGCTCGACGCCCTCGTCGAGGACTCGGGCAGGGCCGACATCGTCGGCGGGACCTTCGACATCTACGCGCTCAACCCGCCGCTCTACCACGCCTGGCGACCGGACGAGCCCCTCACCGAGCTGCCCACCGACCACGACTTCCTCCCCTACGTCAACGGCGGCAACTGCGGCGTCTGGACCGAGCTGGCGCGCGAGCTCGGCTGGGACGAGGTCTTCGACCACGGCAGCTCCGAGACCGAGTTCTGCTGGCGCGCGCAAATGCGAAACCACACGCTGGCGTTCGTCCCCGACGCCGTGATCAAGCTCCGCTACCGG
>JBJMLJ010000503.1:0-6197 GCA_045805365.1 Thermoleophilaceae bacterium | reverse complement strand
GCGCCCTTCAGGCGACCGGCGGCTTCGGCGGTGGCCTCGCCGACGAGCACCTCGCCGCCCCCGGCCGCCGCGCACAGCCGCGCGGCGACGTTGACGGTCGTCCCGTACCAGTCGCCGGCCCGTGCGACCGCCGGTCCCGTGTAAACCCCCACGCGCACGGGAGGGAATCCGTCGACCTCCTCGAGCGTGTCGACAATGTCGAGGCCGAGGCGCACCGCGGCCGCGGGGTCGTCGCAGCGGAGCATCAGCGCGTCGCCGATCGCCTTGATCCGCTCGGCCCGGTGACGGATGAGGAGCGGGTCGACGCGGGCGCAGAACTCGACGGCGACGTCCGCCGCCCGGTCGTCGCCCTGCGAGGCGGTGAGGGCCGTGAAACCCACCAGGTCGGTGAACAGGAACGTATGCCGGCGCCCCGCCATTCGCATACCGAACGGTATCTGAATACCGTGTGGTATGCAACGGGGATGGAAGCGGCTCGCCGGCTCAAGTTCTGGGGCTGGGGCTACGAGGATCAGCAGCCTTCCCACGAAGAGGTCGAGCAGGCGGCCGCCGGCATCCGCTCGCACCTCGGCTTCGGCGCCGAAGAGATCGAGCGGCCCGTCCGGCTGGAGCAGCTCGAGCTCCCCGCACCGCGACTCGAGCCCCCCGCGACCCTGAACGCGATCTGCAGCGTCGATCCCTACGACCGCGCTGCGCACGCCTACGGCAAGTCCTACCGCGACCTCGTGCGCGCCTTCCGCGGCGAGTTCGACCATCCGCCCGACGTCGTGGCCCGACCGCGCGACGAGGACGAGGTGGTCGCGGTCCTCGACTGGTGCGCGGAGGCCGGCGCGGCCGCAATCGCCTATGGCGGCGGCACGAGCGTCGTCGGCGGCGTCGAGCCGCAGGTGCCGGACCGCTACGGCGGCGTCGTGACCGTCGACCTGAAGGCGCTCGACCGCGTGCTCGAGGTCGATCGGGTGGCCCGGGCGGCGCGCATCCAGGCGGGGGCGACGGGCCCTCGGCTGGAAGACCAGTTGCGCGAGTACGGGCTCACGCTGCGCCACTTCCCCCAGTCGTTCGAGTACTCGACGCTGGGCGGCTGGATCGCCACCAGGGCGGGCGGCCACTTCGCCACGCTCTACACGCACATCGACGACCTCGTGGAGTCGGTGCGGGCGATCACGCCGACCGGTCCGTGGGAGAGCCGGCGGCTGCCGGGGTCGGGCGCCGGTCCGAGCCCCGACCGGCTGCTGATCGGCTCGGAGGGGATCCTGGGCGTGATCACCGAGGCGTGGGTGAGGCTGCAGGACCGGCCGCGGTTCAAGGCCTCGGCCGGGGTCCGCTTCGACTCGTTCGAGCGCGGCGGCCAGGCGGTACGCGCGCTGACGCAGTCGGGGCTCTACCCGTCCAACTGCCGGCTCCTGGACGGCGACGAGGCGGCGCTCACCGGCGCCGCGCCGGACGGGAGGGCGCTGCTCGTGCTCGGCTTCGAGTCGGCCGACCACCCACTGGACGCCTGGATGGGGAGGGCCGTGGAGATCTGCCGGGACCACGGCGGCGAGCTGCCGGACCAGCCGCGGACGGGCGAGCGGGGGAGCTCCGAGGGCGCCTGGCGTGACGCCTTCCTGCGGGCGCCCTACCTGCGCGACACGCTGCTCGCGACGGGGATCCTCAGCGAGACCTTCGAGACGGCGACCACCTGGGACCGCTTCGACGAGTTCGTGAGCGGCGTCCGGGACAAGGCGGCTGCCGCGCTGCACGAGGTCTGCGGCGCCGGCACGCTCACATGCCGGCTGACGCACGTCTATCCCGACGGAGCGGCGCCCTACTTCACCCTGCTCGCACCGGTCCGGCGGGGCTCGGAGCTGGAGCAGTGGGGCGAGGTCAAGGCGGCCGCGTCGGAGGCGGTGCTGGCCGCCGGCGGGACGATCACCCACCATCACGCGGTGGGCCGCGACCACCGCCCGTGGTACGACCGCCAGCGTCCCGATGCGTTCGCGGCGGCGCTACGGGCGGGCAAGGCGGCGCTTGACCCTCAGGGGATCCTCAATCCGGGCGTGCTGGTCGACCCCTGAGCAGGGCCTTGGCGATCTCGTCCGGCGGGACTCGGTAGCGCCGGCTGGAGATCGCCTCGGCGAGCTTGCGCAGGCGCTCGGGGCTCGGCGGCCGGCCGGGCCGGGCGCGGCTGCCTGCTGCGGCGCGGACGACGTGCAAAAGGGGGTCCATGGAGCGCGCTGAAATGATGCCTCCCGATGACCAACGGTACCGATGAGCGACGTTAGGCGGCGACGCGAGCTGGCCCGCGCGGAGCGCGTGCTCCCGGGGTTGTGGCGGCTGCGGCTGCCGCTCCCCTGGCCCGGCGTCCCGCACGTCAACGTCTGGGCGATCGCTGCCGGCAGCGGCGTGGTGCTCGTCGATACCGGCCTCGACGAGCCGGGCGCCATGCAGCAACTCGAGCTCGGCCTGGCGGAGGCCGGGCTGCGGCTCGAGCACGTCCGCCTGCTCGTCTGCACCCACGCCCACTCGGACCACTACGGGCTGGCCGGCCCGATCGTCCACGCGGCCGGCTGCGAGCTCTGGATGCACCCGAACCACGGGCACATGACGAGGGCGGCCGGCGACCCGGAGCAAATGCTCGAGCGGCGGATCGAGGTCGCCCGGCAGAGCGGCGTGCCGGCGGACGCGCTGGCCCGCTACGAGTCGCAGCGACGCGACATGGGCGTCGGCGTGGCGGAGGTGGTGCTGCCCGACCAGGAGCTCGTCGCCGGCGTGGAGGTGGACACCGACCTCGGCGCCTGGCGGGTGTACGAGACGCCCGGGCACGCGCCCTCGCACGTGGTGCTGCACCAGCCGGAGCGGGGGCTGCTGCTCTCGGGAGACCACCTCCTCGGCCGCGTCTCCCTCTACTACGACTACGGCTACACCCCCGATCCGACCGGCGAGTTCCTCTCGAGCCTCGACGTCATGGACGACCTCTACATCGAGCTGGTGCTGGCGGGGCACGGCAGGCCGGTTCGGGACGCGCACGGGCTGATCGAGGCCAACCGGCGCGAGGTGCACGAGCGGGTCGGGCGGGTTCGGGACGCGATCGCCGACGGCCCCACGACCCCGTTCGAGGTGGTCCCGAAGCTGCTCGGAGTCGAGGCGCCCAGCCAGATGATGGTGAGCTGGGGGCTGTCGGAGGTCCTCTGCTATCTGCGGCACCTCGAGCTGGCCGGCGAGGCGGCCCAGGTCGAGGGGCAGGATCCGGCCCGCTGGGCCCTCGCCGCTTGACACATCCCCCGTCCGGGGTACGGTGAGCCAAACCGGATGACTCTGCGGACAGGATGTCCTTGTTACTCATAGCCGTGGTGGACGCCCTCGTATTGGGCGTCTTCTGTATTGCCGTGTGGAGGATGGTTCGCGAGCGCCCGCGCAGCGAGCGCGAGGAGCTGGACGAGCGGTTCGAGCACCAACTCCTCCACGACGACCTGACGAAGCTGCCCAACCGGACGCTGTTCCGCGAGCGGCTCGAGCGGGCCCTGGCGCGGAGCGTGCGCCGCCGTCAGTCCTGCGGGGTGCTGTCCGTGGACATCGACCGCTTCAAGCTCGTCAACGACAGCCTCGGACCCGCGATGGGCGACCAGCTTCTGCGTGAGGTCGGCGCCCGGCTCGATGCGTGCCTGCGGCCGGAGGACACGGTCGCCCGCACCGGCGGCGACGAGTTCATGGTCCTCGTCGAGACCGTGCGCAGCCCCGGGGAGGCGACGGCCGTGGCCGAGCGGCTGACCGAGGCGTTCGCCCCGCCCTACCGGGCCGATGACCACGAGCTCTACCTGAGCGCGAGCATCGGCATCGCGATCGGCCGTGGAGGCCGCGACCGCGCGGAGGACGTGCTCCAGAACGCCGACGTCGCGGTCCACCGGGCCAAGGACGGCGGCCGGGCGCGCACCGAGATGTTCCGCCAGGAGATGAATCCGCACCCGACTCAGCGGCTCGGCCTGGAGACCGACCTGCGCAGGTCCGTGGAGCGGATGGACTTCTTCCTCGAGTACCAGCCGCTGGTCCATCTCGGCGATGGACGGGTGGTCGGCTACGAGGCGCTGGTGCGCTGGCGGCACCCCGAGCGGGGCGTCGTGGACCCGCTCGACTTCATCCCGATAGCCGAGGAGACCGGCCTGATCCTGCCGCTCGGCCGCTGGATCCTGAAGACGGCCTGCGAGGAGGCCGGCCAGTGGGCCCGCGAGCGGCCCGCCCTCCTGTGCGTGAACCTGTCGGCGCGCCAGCTCCAGCAGCCGCGGGTGCGGCTGATGGACGAGGTCGCGTCAGCGCTGGCCGGACCGGGCCTCGGCGCCGGGAAGCTGTGCGTGGAGATCAACGAGGAGGCCGTGATCGGCGAGGTCGACTCGGCGATCGCGGCGATGGAGGGCCTCAAGGAGCTCGGCGCCTCACTGACCCTCGACGACTTCGGGACCGGCTATTCGTCGCTCAGCCACCTGCGCCGCTTCCCCCTCGACCGCGTGAAGATCGACCGCACGTTCGTCCGTGAGCTGACCGAGAGCGACGAGGGCGAGCCGATCGTCCGGGCGCTGATCGACGTCTGCCATGCCCTGCACGCGGAGGTGATCGGCGAGGGCATCGAGACCGCCGAGCAGGCCTCCCGCCTGCGCGACCTCGGCTGCGATCTCGGCCAGGGCGACCACTACTCGCCGCCGCTGGCGCCGGAGCGGATGGCGGAGCTGCTTAAGGGCGACATGCCGCTGCTCGGCGCGAACTCGGGCAGCTAGCGCAGGCTTGCGATCGAGACCCGCAGCAGGCTCAGGCCGCCGTGCGGGCTGTTCAGGCTCGGCACGGCGCGGGCCACGTCCACGTACTTGAAGTGGCCGTAGTCGCTCGGCAGCGAGAGGTCGCGCTCGATCGTGGTGCCCGCGGTCGCGTACAGCCGGCGCGCGTCGGTGTCGGAGTTGAAGAGCCAGACCGCCTAGCCGCCGCCGTTGGGCGTCAGGAAGTCGTTGAGCCGCAGCCGCAGCCGAGCTCCGTTGCCGCTGCGGAGGAGCTGGGCGGTCCCGCGGCCGTGCGTGGAGTTCAGGACCTGCATGGTCCTCACCGGTCCCGCGGTGGTCGTCGGGCTCTTGGCCTTCGGCTCGGCGGGCGCGGGCTGCGCCTTGTGCGCGGCCGCCGCGGCACGTCCGCCGGCTGCACTCGGAGGACGTCGGCGATGTCCTCGTCGCTCAAGTGCCGGTGCGAGGAGAGCTCGAGCAGGGCCCGGGTCTCGGGGTGGAGGCGGGTCATGGCCTCTGAGACCTGATCGGTGGGAGTCACCCGGCGCGAGGCTAGCGGCCGGGTAGGAGCGAATCGCGTTGCTAGACGGTCGCCGCCGCCCGCGTCCAGGGGTGAGCGGCCCGGAGCGCAGCCAGGATCGCGCGCGTTGCCGGCGAGCGGTTCAGTGTGTAAAAGTGGATCCCGGGCGCGCCGCGCGCCAGGAGATCGGAGCATTGGAGAGCCGCGTAAGCGACTCCTAGCTCGGCAACCGCTTCCGGGTCGGCGGCGCGCTCGCTCAGCTCGCGCTCCATCTCGGCCGGGATCGACGCCTCGCAAAGCTCGGTGATCGTCTTGATCTGCTTGTACTGGGTGAAGGGCATGATCCCCGGGACGATCGGCACCGCGATCCCGGCCGCCCGCACCTCTTCGACGAAGTCGAAGTAGAGCTCGTTGTCGTAGAAGAGCTGGGTGATCAGGAAGCTCGCGCCGGCGTCGACCTTGCGCCGCGCGAACTCCAGGTCCTGCTCGAGGCTCTCGGCCTCCGGATGCACCTCCGGGAAGCAGGCGGCGCCGATGCAGAAGTCGAACTGGTCCCTGATCGTCTGGATCAGCTCCACCGAGTGATGCAGGCCCTCGGGGTGGGGCCGCCACTCGGCCTCGCCCCGGGGCGGATCGCCGCGGAGGGCGAGGACGTTCTCGATGCCACAGTCGCGGAGCTCGCCGAGGATCTCGATGACCCGCTGGGTCGGCTCACCCACGCACGACAGGTGCGCCATCGCCTCGATGCCGAGGTCCTCCTTGATCCACTTGGTGATCTCGACCGTCCGGTCGCGCGTAGAGCCGCCGGCTCCGTAGGTGACGGAGACATAGTCCGGGCGGTCGTCCTTGAGGACGGCGAGCGTGTTCTCGAGCGTCGCCTGTCCCTCGTCGGTCTTCGGCGGGAAGAACTCGAACGAGAAGACGGGCCGGCGCTC
>JBJMLJ010000502.1:0-2721 GCA_045805365.1 Thermoleophilaceae bacterium | reverse complement strand
CGTGGTGACGTTCCTCTACACCCACTGCCGGAACACCTGCCCGGCGCAGGCCCAGACCGCCCGGGGCGCGCTCGACGACCTCGGCCACGACGTCCCGGCCATCGCGATCTCGGTGGATCCCGCCCGCGACACGCGCGCGAGCGCCAGGGCGTTCCTCTCGAAGCAGCACGCCCTCGGCCGGATCCACTTCGTGCTCGGCACCTTCAAGCAGCTCGACCCGCTCTGGAAGGGCTTCGCCATCCTGCCCCAGCGCCCGACCGTCGAGCACATCGCCCGGTTCACCCTGGTCGACAAGCGCGGCTTCCAGCGGATCGGCTTCCCCGGGGACCAGGCGACCCCCGAGCGGCTCGCCCACGATCTGAAGCTCCTGGAGCGCGAGTAACTCTGCTCCGGTGCTCGCCCGGCCGGCGCCCGGGCTGCGCTCCTCGCTGGTTCTCCGACCTGGTAGGTAGGATTTGCCAGGTGATGTTCTCGACCAAAGCCGAGTACGGGATCCGGGTGATGGCGCACCTCGCCCGCCGGAACGGCGACGAGCCGATCTCGCTCGGGTCGATCGCCGACGCCGAGGGCCTGCCGCTCGCCTACCTGGAGCACCTGGTGCAGCGCCTGCGCAAGGCCGAGCTTGTCGAGTCGCGGCGCGGCGCGCACGGCGGCTACTCGCTGGCGCGCGCTGCCGGGGACATCACGATGGCGGAGATCGTTCAGGCGCTCGAGGGCGAGATCGCCCCGATCGAGTGCATCTCCGCCGACGCGGAGGGCGCGCTCGTCTGTATCCGCGAAGGCGAGCCCGGCCACGATCCCTGTCCGACCAAGCTGCTCTGGACGCGCGTGCAGGGCTCGATAGTCCGCACGCTCAACGACATCACGCTGGCCGAGCTGGTCAAGCCCGTGACCCGAAAGAGGAAGGCCGTAACCACCGCATGAGCTTGGAGATCCAGAACCTGCACGTCCGCACGGAGGAGCGGGAGATCCTCCACGGCGTCGACCTCGTCGTGAAGAAGGGCGAGACGCACGCCCTGATGGGCCCCAACGGCTCGGGCAAGTCGACGCTCGCCAACACGCTGATGGGCAACCCCCAGTACGAGGTCACCGAGGGCCGCATCGTCCTGAACGGCGAGGAGATCAACGAGGCCGATCCGGACGAGCGCGCCCGCGCCGGGCTCTTCATGGCCTTCCAGTACCCGGCCACGATCCCCGGGGTCTCGCTCCAGAACTTCCTGCGCATGGCGATCAACGCCAAGCGCGACGAGCCGATCAAGGTCAAGGAGTTCGGGGCGCTCCTGAAAGAGAAGATGGAGCTGCTCAAGATCGGCCGCGAGTTCACCGACCGCTACCTGAACGAGGGCTTCTCGGGCGGCGAGAAGAAGCGCGCCGAGATCCTCCAGCTGGCGATGCTCGATCCGGCCTTCGCGGTCCTCGACGAGACCGACTCGGGACTCGACATCGACGCGCTTCGGATCGTCGCCGACGGCGTCAGCGCGATGCGGCAACCCGACCGCGGCTTCCTGATCATCACGCACTACACGCGGATCCTCAGCTACGTGCGTCCGGACTTCGTCCACATCATGCTCGACGGCAAGATCGTCCGGGAGGGCGGCGCCGAGCTGGCCGACGAGCTGGAGGAGAAGGGCTACGAGTGGGTGCGCGAGGAGGTCGCCGCCTAGTGCCGGCAGATTTCGTCGCAGACCGCCGCAAGGCGGCACTCGAGGTCTTCGAGCGGGAGCCGCTGCCGCGCTGGCGGCGCTCCGGCTTCTGGACGACCGACGTCCGCAAGCTCCGGCTGGACGAGCTCGAGCCGCGCCGCTACGAGCCCCTCGACGAGCTGCCTGAGATCGTCCGCGAGCACCTCGGCGACGAGGAGCACGCCGGGCTGCTGGTTCAGCGCGGCGCCAGCGTCGTCTACTCCCACGTGAGCGACGAGCGGCTGGTGCTCACGTCCCTGGAGCGGGCGCTCGAGGAGCACCCCGAGCTGGTCAAGGAGCACTTCGCCAAGCGGCTGCCCTACGACGAGGGCAAGTTCGCGGCCGCCACGGCTGCCTTCTGGACGGGCGGCGCGTTCGTCCACGTGCCGAAGAACGTCCAGCTCGACAAGCCGATCCAGATCGTCTGGTTGATCGACGAGCCGGGCACCGCGCAGTACGCCCACACCCTTGCGGTGGTCGGGGACTTCGCCGAGTGCAAGCTGCGCGAGTACTGCCTGGCGCCCGACTTCGAGGGCCAGGCTCTACACGCCGGCGCCTTCGAGCTCTACGCCCATCCCGGGGCCCAGGTGGATCTCGCGCACTACCAGGACTGGGGCAGCGGCGAGGTCCACGACATCTCGGTGAAGCGCGTCGAGATCCGTCGCGACGCCCGGGTCAAGTGGGTGCCGGTCCACCTCGGCGGTCACCTGACCAAGCAGCGGCTCGACATCATCACCGCCGAGCCGGGCTCGGACATGCGCCACACCGGCATGTACTTCACCGAGCGCGAGGAGCACCTCGACCTGTTCACCACGGACAAGCACGAGGCCGGCCACACGACCGGCGACACGGTCTGGAAGGGCGCACTGACCGGCGAGTCCCGCTCCTCCTACGAGGGCCTGATCGAGATCGTGCCGGACGCCCAGGAGTCGCACACCTATCTCCAGACGCACTCGATGCTGCTCTCGCCCAAGGCGAAGAGCGACGCGATCCCCTCGCTGATCGTCAAGACGGACAACGTCTCGGCCTCGCACGGCGG
>JBJMLJ010000501.1:0-2157 GCA_045805365.1 Thermoleophilaceae bacterium | reverse complement strand
TCGACTCGTCGATCTCGTCGCCACCGATCCGGATCGACTGCGACACCACGATCCCGCCGAGCGAGATCACCGCCACCTCGCTCGTTCCGCCGCCGATGTCGACGACCATGTTGCCCGTGGGCTCGCCGACCGGCAGCCCGGCGCCGATCGCCGCCGCCATGGGCTCCTCGATCAGATAGGCCTGGCGCGCGCCGGCGGACAGGCAGGCCTCCTCCACCGCGCGCTTCTCAACCCCGGTCACGCCGCTCGGCACGCAGACCACGACGCGCGGGTGCGCCCAGCGGTTCTGGTGAACCTTCTGGATGAAGTGTCGGAGCATCTGCTCGGTCACGTCGAAGTCGGCGATCACGCCGTCCTTGAGCGGGCGAATCGCCTGGATCGTGCCCGGCGTGCGGCCCAGCATGCGCTTGGCCTCGATCCCCACCGCGTGCACCTCCGCAGAGCGGGAGTCGATCGCCACGACCGAGGGCTCGGACAGGACGATCCCGCGCCCGCGTACATATACGAGCGTGTTGGCCGTGCCGAGGTCGACCGCCATGTCGCGGCCCCCCATGCCGGTCAGGTATGAGAAGAAACCCATCTGCGCGTGTTGGTAGGTGAGAATAGGCGGCGGAGCGGCCGCCTGCCGAGCCGGCACGTACAAGTTCCCGTGAGCGCCGGACGCGCCCGACTCGCGAGCCGGGAAGTGTAGCCAAATACTCCGGGGTTTCCGGGCGGTTTCAGCTAGGCCTACGATCCTGGGGATGCCTGCTCCAGCCATCTCAGTCCGCGACCTCCGCAAGAGCTTCGACGAGGTCGAGGCCGTTCGCGGCGTCGAGTTCGAGGTCGAGGTGGGCGAGGTATTCGGCTTCCTGGGCCCGAACGGCGCCGGCAAGACGACCACGATCAACATGCTCTGCACGCTCGCGAAGCCGACCGCGGGGAGCGCTTCGGTGGCGGGGTTCGACGTGGTCGGCGAGCGGGACGAGGTACGCCGGCACATCGGCCTCGTCTTCCAGGACCCGACGCTCGACGGCTACCTGAGCGCCGAGCAGAACCTCCGGCTCCACGCCGAGCTGTACGGGGTTCAGTCGGACCTCGTCGCTCCGCGGATGCGGCAGGTGCTCGAGATGGTCGGGCTCTGGGAGCGCAGGAACGGACAGGTAATGACGTTCTCGGGGGGGATGCGGCGGCGGCTGGAGATCGCGCGCGGGCTCATGCACTCCCCGCGGGTGCTCTTCCTCGACGAGCCGACCATCGGCCTCGACCCGCAGACGCGCCGCTCGATCTGGAGCTACATCGGCCTGCTCAAGGAGAGCGAGGACATCACGATCTTCATGACCACCCACTACATGGACGAGGCCGAGATCTGCGACCGGATCGCGATCATGGACCAGGGCGCGATCGTCGCCCTCGACAGCCCCGAGGCGCTCAAGGCGGGTATCGCCGCCGACCGCGTGCAGATCACGACCGAGGACGACCAGGCCGCCATCGCCGCTCTCGCCGACCGCTTCGGCATCGACGCCCAGGTCGCCGAGGGCCAGGTGACGTTCTCCGTGCCGGGCGGCGAGGAGTTCGTCCCGCGGCTCTTCGGCGAGCTGGGCGTGCCGATCCGGTCGGTGAGCGTCTCGCGGCCGACGCTCGACGACGTCTTCATGTCCTACACCGGCAGCACCATCCGCGACGCTGAGGAGTCGGCCGACAGGCAGCGGAGCAGGATGATGATGCAGGTGATGACGAGGGGCAGGCGATGAGCACGGCGGTCGCGGACGTCGTCCGGGTGCGGGTGCCCGCCCGCACCCTGCGGAGCGAGCTGCGCGCGATCAGGATCGTCTGGAAGCGCGAGCTGATCCGGTTCGCCAACGACCGGCTGCGGATCGTTACCGCGCTGGTGCAGCCGCTGCTCTTCCTGTTCGTGCTCGGGTCCGGGTTGCAGCGGCTGTCGAGCGGCGGGACCCACGGCATCGACCTGAAGACGTTCCTCTACCCCGGGATCCTCTGCATCACGGTGATGTTCACCGCGATGTTCTCGGCGGCCTCGATCGTCTGGGACCGCGAGTTCGGCTTCCTGCGGGAGATGATGGTCGCGCCGGTCCGGCGGAGCTCGATCGTGATCGGCAAGTGCTTCGGCGGGGCAACGGTGGCCAGCTTCCAGGGGCTGATCATGCTCTGCCTGGC
>JBJMLJ010000500.1:0-2126 GCA_045805365.1 Thermoleophilaceae bacterium | reverse complement strand
GGCCACACGGGGATCGAGATCAGCGCGCGGATCCCCTCGCCGGCGCCGAGGAGCGTGGCCGCCAGCCTGGCGTCGCCCTGGGCGTATGCGAGGCCGGCGAAGGCCTCGAGGCAGTACGCGAACCCCTCCGGGTTGTCCGCGCCGCGGGAGACGCCGGCGCTGTCGGTCAGGACGTCCCTGGCCCGATCCAGGTCCTGCTTCAACAGGTAGTCGGCTCCGAGCGTGGTGAGGAGCAGCACCGCGAGTGAGTCGTCGGCGAGCTCCCGGGCGGTCGCGAGGGCCTCCGAGTGAGTCTCCAGCGCCTCGGTGGTCCGGCCGTCTCTCATCAACATCGTGCCGAGCTGCATCTGCACGAACGCGACCCCCCAGCGCCAGTCGATCCGCCGGGAGGTGGCCAGGGCATCCGTGAGGAGGGCGTATTGCTCCTCGCGCTCTGTCTCGTAGTCCAAGGCCGCGGCGAGGGTCGTCATGGCGGTCGCCCTGACGTGCTCGTCGCCTGACTCCGTCGACAGCTCGATCGCCTCTCGCAGCCGCTCGCGGGCCCCCTCGAGGTCGCCGGTGAGAAAGCGCGGGCCGCCCTGGGAGAGCGCGACCTCGGCACGAACCTGGGCGGAGCCCGATGCGAGCAACGGCGCCAGCCGGTCCATCATCGGCAGCAGCTCGCTGATCAGCCCGCGCTGCCACCAGTAGGTCCAGATGACGCCGAAGGCATGGCCGGGCAACTGGACCTCGCCCGTCTCGAGCGCCCACGGAAGGAGCGCCCGGACGTTGTCGAGGTCGGCGTCGAGCCGGGCGAACCAGGCTCGCTGCGCGGGACCGTAGAAGTGCTGTGCCGCCTGCTCGCAGACGCGAACGAAGTACTCGGCGTGGCGGCGCCGGATGGAGTCGCGCGCGGGCGACTCGCGCAGGCGCTCCCCCGCGTACTCCCGGACCGTCTCGAGCATCCGGAAGCGCGGCTCGCCCTCCCCGCGCTCGTCGATGCTGACGAGGCCCTTGTCGATCAGGGAGGCCAGGGTGTCGAGCACGTCCGGACCCTCGTCGACGGCGCAGACCGCCTCCGCGGCGTCGAGCGTCCAGCCGCCCGAGAAGACGGCCAGCCGCGCGAAGAGCTCGCGGGCGTCGTCGTCCAGCAGCTCGTGGCTCCAATCGAGCGTCGCCCGGAGCGTCCGCTGGCGCTGCGGGTGATCGGCCCGTCCCACCAGGTCGAGGCGCTCGCCGAGGCGCGCGAGCAGAGCATCCGGGCCCAGCAGCGTTATGCGAGCGGCCGCCAGCTCCAGGGCCAGCGGCAGCCCGTCGAGCCGTCCACAGAGCTCGTCCACCGCGCCGGTGTTGTCGTCCGTGAGCTCGAATGCGGGCTTCGCGTCCTGGGCCCTGTCGACGAACAGCTCGACCGCGTCCGGGTTGGCGAGCGGCCGCATCTGGAACTGGTGCTCGCCGCGGACGTCGAGCGGGATCCGGCTCGTGACGAGCGCCTTCACCCCGGCGCACTCCCCAAGGATCTCGGCGATGCGCGGGGCCGCGATCGCGATCTGCTCGAAGTTGTCGAGCACCAGCAGGGCAGGCCGGCGGCGGAGCCCGTCCTTGATCGTCTCCATCAGCGGGCGGTCGATCTCCTGCGTGACCCCGATCTTCGACGCCAGCGACCGCGGCAGGAGCTCGGGGTCGGAGACGGTCGTCAGGTCCACGAACGCCACCGACCCGGGCTCCGCCCGTTCCGCCCGCGTGGCCACCTCGAGCGCCAGCCTGCTCTTGCCGATTCCCCCGACTCCCACCAGCGTTAGGAGGCGGACGCCGTCGGACGCGAGCAGCGAGGTCAGCTCCTCCACCTCCTGCTCCCTCCCGACCAGCCGCGTGAGCGGGACCGGCAGCGGGGTCCGCTTGGCGGCGAGCTCGGGCGGCGGCGCGGAGTCCGCGCTCTCGAAGCGCTCGGACAGGAGGTGAGCGAGGTCGTCCGCGAGGAGCTCCGCCAGCTCCGTCTCGGTCGCGAACGACTTGTACGACGTGACCGCGCCGATCCGCTCGAGCAGCCCCTTCATGCCCGGCTCCAGGTCGGGCGCCGGCCGCTTCAGGTACACGAGCCGCGGCCTGCCGTCCGACAGCAGCCACTCGTCCTCGAGCCCGGAGAT
>JBJMLJ010000499.1:0-1521 GCA_045805365.1 Thermoleophilaceae bacterium | reverse complement strand
GTGACGGTGGTGCTGGCGATCGTGCTCGCCGAGATCGTCGATCGCACGCTGGCTCGGCGGGGCCGGAAGGTCCAGGAGACGTTCTCGCTGTCGCCCGTTGCCGACACCCGGCTGCGACTGGTTCGCCGGCTCGTCTTCGCGACGATCCTCGTACTCGGCATCGGCTTCGCGCTGATCCAGTTCCCGTCGGTCAAGCGCGTCGCCACCGGCGTCCTCGCCTCCTCCGCGGTGCTCGGGCTGGTGGTCGGCTTCGCCGCCCGGCAGACGCTCGCCAACGGCGTCGCCGGCATCCTGCTCGCGATCGCCCAGCCGATCCGGATCGGCGACCTCGTGACCGTCGAGGGCGAGACCGGCGAGGTCGAGGACGTGCGGCTCACCTACACCTACATCCGGCTCGACGACGGACGCCGGCTGATCGTCCCCAACGAGAGGCTGGCCTCGAGCCCGATCGAGAACCACACGGTCGTCGATCCGCGGGTGCAGGTCGAGGTCTCCGTATGGCTCCCGCCGGGGGCCGACGTGGAGAGCGCGCTGGAGCTGCTCGAGGACCAGGAGGACGTCAAGACGAGCGTGGCGGAGTCGGACAAGGAGGGCATCCGGCTGACCGCCACGACCTGGGCCGAGCACCCGCGCGAGCGCGGCGCCGTGGCCGCCCGCTTGAGGCGCGCCTGGCTTCGCCGGCTCAGAGAGCACGGTCTATCCTCAATCGAGGCTCCCTAGCGCCCTCGCGGGAGCGCGATTCGGGATGACCCAGCGTCAGAGAAAGCAGAGACGGCGGGGACGGCGAGGCAGCCGCCGGAGCAAGGTGGCCCTCGGCCTCGGCGTCCTTGGAATCACGATCGCGATCGCGCTCCTCTCGGTCGCCGGCTACGTGCTGGCCGTCGCGGCGACGGCCCCCGACCTGAGCGAGCTGAAGCCTCAGAACAAGGGCCAGACCTCCGTCATCTACGCCGCCGACGGCTCGCGCCTCGGCTTCGTCCAGTCGGACGAGATCAGGACCCCGATCGCATGGCACGACATGACGACCGACCTGCGGCGCGCCACCGTCGCGATCGAGGACCAGCGCTTCTACCGCCACAAGGGCATCGACTACGACTCGATCGTGCGCGCAGGGATCAAGAACCTCGAGTCGGGCCACACCGTGCAGGGCGGCTCGACGATCACCCAGCAGCTCGTCCGCGCGCTCTACATCAAGGACCCGAAGCGCAACTTCACCCGCAAGATCCGTGAGGCGAAGCTGGCCTCGGAGCTCGAGAAGAAGCACTCGAAGAGCTGGATCCTCAAGAACTACCTGAACGACGTGCCCTACGGGACGCTCGGCGGCCGCACCGCGATCGGCGCCGAGGCCGCCGCGGAGACCTTCTTCAACAAGCACGCCCAGGACCTGAGCCTGCCGGAGGCGGCCCTCCTGGCGGGCCTGCCGCAGGCCCCCTCTCGCTACAACCCGTTCCACAACCCGGCCGCGGCGCTCGACCGCCGCCGCGAGGTCCTCCAGAAGATGGTGGACAACCACCTCCTGTC
>JBJMLJ010000498.1:0-8012 GCA_045805365.1 Thermoleophilaceae bacterium | reverse complement strand
GAGCTCGCCGATGCGGGCGCGGCGGCGGGCACGGCAAGCACCGCCGTCAGGAGCGCACACACCCCGAGTGTGCGTATGTAACGCAAGTCAACCTCTCTTTCCTGGGCCTACGGGGTTAGCTGTCGGGCTCGCGCGGAAAGAGAGCGCTACGGGCCGTCGCCGACCCGATTCGCCCCTGCAGACTGGTTCCCCCGTCCGCTCCCCCCTGGGAACGGTTCGGCAGTCGGCCGGAACCGTAGCGGACCCTTCGTAGACTTGCGCCGCGGTGACTCGCTACCGGCCCGTAGACCCGAACCAGTCGTTTCCCGCCCTCGAAGAGGGCGTGCTCGAGCGCTGGCGCGAGCGCGACGTCTTCCACGAATCCGTGCGCCGGCGGGAGGGTGGACCCGAGTGGGTCTTCTACGAGGGGCCGCCCACGGCCAACGGCAGGCCGGGCTCCCACCACGTCCTCAGCCGGGTCTTCAAGGACGTCTTCCCGCGCTACAAGACCATGCGCGGCCACGTCGTCCACCGCAAGGGCGGCTGGGACTGCCACGGGCTGCCGGTCGAGCTCGAGATCGAGAAGGAGCTCGGCTTCCAGTCGAAGGAGGACATCGAGCGCTTCGGGGTGGCCGAGTTCAACGAGCGCTGCCGCGAGTCGGTGCTCCGCTACATCGACGAATGGAACCGGCTGACCGAGCGCATCGGCTTCTGGATCGATACCGACGACGCCTACTTCACGCTCGACAACGACTACATCGAGTCGGTCTGGTGGTCGCTCAGGCAGGTCTTCGACAAGGGGCTCCTCACCGAGGGCCACAGGGTGGTCCCGTACTGCCCGCGCGACGGCACCGCGCTCTCCTCGCACGAGGTGGCCCTCGGCTACAAGGACGTCGTCGACCCCTCGGTCTTCGTCCGCTTTCCGGTGAAGGACGAGGACGGCGTCTCGCTGCTGGGCTGGACTACGACGCCCTGGACGCTGCTCTCGAACGCCGCGCTCGCGGTGCATCCGGACGTCGAGTACGCCCGGGTCCGTGTCGATGACGAGGTCCTGATCCTCGCGCTGCCCCTGGTCGAGCGAGTGCTCGGCGAGGGCGCCGAGGTGACCGAGACGATGAAGGGCTCCGAGCTGGCGGGCACCGCCTACGAGCCGCCCTTCCCCTACATCAGCGACTACGGCCCGCGCGGCCACACCGTGCTCACCGCCGACTTCGTGACCACCGAGGACGGCACCGGCGTCGTCCACACGGCGATCGCCTTCGGCGAGGACGACTTCAGGCTCGGCGAGCGCTACGGGATCAAGATCCAGAACCCGGTGCTCGAGGACGGCACCTTCGACGAGCGGATCGAGCCGTTCGCCGGCCGCTTCGTCAAGGACGCCGATCCCGACATCGTCGAGGCGCTGCGCGAGTCCGGCCGCCTCTTCCGCGCCGAGGAGTACCAGCACGCCTACCCGCACTGCTGGCGCTGCGGGACGCCGCTCCTGTACTACGCGAAGACGAACTGGTTCGTGCGCACGACCGAGGTGCGTGACCGCCTGCTCGCCGCGAACGAGGAGGTCACCTGGTACCCCGAGCACGTAAAGCACGGGCGCTTCGGCAAGTGGCTCGAGGGAAACGTCGACTGGGCCCTCTCGCGCCAGCGCTACTGGGGGACGCCGCTGCCGATCTGGCGCTGCGAGGAGGGCCACGTCTTCTGCGCCGGCTCGATCGCCGACCTGCGCGACCGCGGCGGCCAGGTCCCCGACGACCTGCACCGGCCCTTCATCGACGAGGTGGTCCTCCGCTGCGACGACTGCGACGGCGAGATGCGCCGGGTGCCCGACCTGATCGACGTCTGGTGGGACTCGGGCTGCATGCCCTTCGCCCAGTGGCACGCCCCGTTCGAGAACGAGGACGTGTTCGAGCAGCGCTTCCCGGCCGACTACATCTGCGAGGCGCTCGACCAGACGCGCGGCTGGTTCTACTCGCTGCTCGGCGTCTCCACCCTGATCTTCGGGCGCTCCTCCTACGAGACCGTCCTCTGCCTCGGCCTGATCCTCGATCCCGAGGGCCAGAAGATGTCCAAGTCCAGGGGGAACGTGGTCGTTCCCTGGGACGTGCTCGACCAGCACGGGGCGGACGCCTTCCGCTGGTACTACTTCACCTCGAAGCAGCCATGGGACGGCTACCGCTTCTCGGTCGAGACGGTCGGCGAGTCCGTGCGCCAGTTCCTCAAGCCGCTCTGGAACACCTACGGCTTCTACGTCCTCTACGCGAACGCCGGCCGCATCGAGGATCCACAGGGCGGCGAGCGAACCGACCTCGACAGCTGGATCCTGTCGCGGCTACAGGCGACGATCGAGACGGCGATCGACCGGCTCGAGGACTACGACACGACCTTCGCCGGCCGGGCGATCGCCGACTTCGTCGACGACCTCTCGAACTGGTACGTGCGCCGCTCGCGGCGGCGTTTCTGGGACGCAGACCCGGGCGCGTTCCACACGCTGCGGACCTGTCTCGTCGAGACGGCGAAGCTGGTGGCGCCGCTGACCCCCTTCGTCGCCGACGAGATCTACGAGAACCTCGTGGGCGACGAGCCCTCGGTTCATCTCCGCGACTACCCGTCGGTGGATCCCGCCCTGCGCGACGAGGAGCTCGAGTGGCAGATGGAGATCGCGCGGGACGCCGTCGAGCTGGGGCGAGCCGCGCGCGCCCAGGCCAAGGTCAAGCTGCGCCAGCCGCTCGGCGAGGCCGTGGTGGTCGCGGCCGACCGCGAGCGTGAGGCGATCGAGCGGCTCGAGCGGATGGTGCTCGAGGAGCTGAACGTGAAGGGTGTCCGCTACGTCTCACAGGCCGACGAGCTCGGCCGCTTCGAGCTGAAGCCGAACTACCGGGAGCTCGGTCCGCGCTTCGGCAAGCGGATGCCGCAGGTGGCCGAGGCGGTCGCCGCCCTCGACTCGGACTCGGCGGCGTCGACGCTGCGCGACGGCGGCACGGTGGCCATCAACATCGACGGCAAGGACCACCCCTTGTCGGCCGACGACCTGCAGCTGGTGCTGAAGCCGCTCGAGGGCTACCAGGTGGAGCGCTCGGGGACCCACGCGGTCGCGCTGAACCTCCAGCTCGACGACGAGCTGCGCCGCGAGGGCCTGGCGCGCGAGGTGGTGCACGCCGTCCAGGCGGCGCGCAAGGCCGCCGGCCTACAGGTCGAGGACCGGATCTCGCTGACGCTCGGCGGCGACGACGAGCTGCTCGCGGCCACCCGCGCGCACGAGGACTACGTGACCGGCGAGACGCTCGCGACGAGCCTCAGCTACGACGGCGCGGACGCCGACCCGGCCGAGATCGAGGGCCGCGAGCTGCGGATCGGCGTAGAGCGGGCCTCCTAGGCCAGCGCCGGCTCGAGCTCCTGCACGAGCCGGTTCTTCGGCAGCGCGCCGATGATCTGGTGGGCGACCTGGCCGTTGCGGAACAGGAGCAGCGTCGGGATCGACATCACCTGGTACTTGGCGGCCGTCTGTGGGTTCTCGTCCGTGTTCAGCTTGACGACCCGCAGGTCCTCGCGCTCGTTGTTCAGCTCCTCGAGATGGGGAGCGACGATCCGACACGGACCGCACCAGGGAGCCCAGAAGTCGACGAGCGTGGGCGTATCGGACTCGATGACCTCGGCCTGGAAGTTCGCGTCTGTCACTTGGATGATGTCTCCGGCCACCTCGGCTCCTTGTAGGTAATTGGCGCGGTCGCTATACAAAATATAGCGACCGGTCCTGCGATACGGTTCCACGCGGGGTGCAGCCGGAGCTCTTCTCGCAACGGTCGGCAGGGGCCCAGGTGGTCACGGGCGTTGTGGTGCCCGCTGCCTTCGGCCTTGTAACAGGGATCGTGCTCGGCGTGTCGGGCGCCGGCTACCTGCTGCTCTCGCTGCTGGCCGTCGCCGGTGGCGTGCTCGCCGGCTTCGAGCATCGGGCCGGCGAGGAGGGCCTCGTGCGCGGAGTCACCGGCGGCCTCCTGTTCGGCAGCTTCATCCTCTTCGCCCACGCGTTCATCGGCGGCAAGGCCAAGACGAACCTGCCGAGCCCGGAGATCCTGCTAGTGCTGATCACCACCGTGGTGGGCGGGCTCCTGGGCGCGCTCGGCGGCTGGCGCCGGGGCCGGCGGGCGGCGCAGCCGCAGACGTAGGGCGGGGACCTTCCAGACCGCCTCGATCGCGATCTTGGCGGTCATCTTGGAGCGCCCGAGGCGCCGCTCGCGGAAGACGATCGGGACCTCGGTGACGGTGAAGCCCGCCTGCACGGCGCGGTACGTCAGCTCGATCTGGAAGCCGTAGCCGTCGGCGTGCACCGCCTCGAGGTCGATCGCCTCGAGCACCTCGCGGCGGAAGCACTTGAACCCGCCGGTCAGGTCGCGGACCGGGATGCCGAGGAGCAAGCGCGCGTAGGCGGAGCCGCCGCGGCTGAGCAGCCGGCGGACCGCGCCCCACTCGGTTATCCCGCCGCCGGGCACGTAGCGGGAGCCGAGCGCGAGGTCGGCCACCGCCGCGGCCGCGATCAGCCTCGGCACGTCCGCCGGGTCGTGGGAGAAGTCGGAGTCCATCTCGAGCACGAGGTCGGCGCCGCGCTCGAGCGCCACCGCGAAGCCGGCGAGGTAGGCCCGCCCCAGGCCCTGCTTGCTCGGCCGGTGGAGCACCTCGACGCAGTCGAGCTCGGCCGCCAGGCCGTCGGCGATCTCGCCGGTGCCGTCGGGCGAGCCGTCGTCCACGATCAGGATGCGCGGGTCGGCCCCGGACTCCTCGAGCCGGGGCAGGACAGCGCGAACGAGCGCCTCGATGTTCTCGGCCTCGTTGTAGGTCGGGAGGATCAGCCAGGCGGCTGGCAAGGGCGCGTACGCTAGCTGGGAGGCCATGCGCAACGGTGAGATAGCGGAGGCGTTCGAGGAGCTGGCCAGCCTGTACGAGCTGGACGGCGCGGTCGTCTATCGCGTGCTGGCCTACCGCAACGCCGCCAAGTCGATCCGCGAGGCGGGCGTGTCGGTGGAGGAGATGGCGAGGGAGGGCAGCGCCGACAAGCTCGCCGGGATCGGCAAGACGATCGCCGAGAAGATCGAGACGCTGCTCGACACGGGCAGCATCCCGTCCGCCGACAAGCTGAAGAAGCGCATCCCCTCCGGCCTGATCGAGGTGACGCGCATCCCGGGGCTCGGTCCCAAGCGAGCGCGTGTCCTGTACGACCAGCTCGGCGTCGAGTCGCTCGACGACCTCCGCAAGGCGGCCGAGGACGGGCGGCTCAAGGACGTGCCCGGCTTCGGCCCCAAGGCCGAGGAGAACGTGCTCCTCGCGCTCGAGGCGGGCTCCGACGGTCGCGCCAAGCCGCGCCTGCTGCTGTCGAAGGCGCTCGAGATCGGCGAGGACATGGTCGCGGCGCTGCGGGGGCAGCCGGCGGCCGAGCGGGTCGAGCTGGCCGGCAGCGCCCGGCGGATGACCGACACGTGCAAGGACCTCGACGTCGTGGTCGCCTCGAACGACCCGGCGGCGATCGCGACCGCCTTCGGCGAGCTTCAAGAGGTCGACACCGTCCAGTCCTCGGGTGAGGCCGGCGCGCGGGCGGTGACCCACTCCGGGCTGCCGGTGGACCTGCGCGTCGTGGCGCCGGAGAGCTTCGGCAACCTGCTCCAGCACCTGACCGGCTCAGGCAGGCACAACGAGGCGATGCGCACCGAGGCCGTCAAGCGCGGGCTGCACGTCTCCGAATACGGCATCGCCGACGAAGGGAGCGGCGTGACCCACGCGTGCGCAACGGAGGAGGAGGTCTACGAGCTGCTCGGCATGCGCTGGATCCCGCCGGAGCTGCGGGAGGATCGCGGCGAGCTGCGGGCGGCCCGGGAGGGAGCTCTCCCCGAGCTCGTGACTGTCGACGACCTGCGCGGCGACCTCCACTCGCACACGACGGCCTCCGACGGGCGCAACACGATCGAGGAGATGGCCGAGGCCGCCAGGGCGCGCGGATACGAGTACCTCGCGATCACCGACCACTCGGCGAGCCACGGGTTCGGCAACGACGTCCAGCCGGACGAGCTGCGCCGGCAGATCGAGCGCGTCCACGAGGCGAGCGAGAAGATCGAGGGCATCGAGTTGCTGGCGGGCAGCGAGGTGAACGTCCTGCCGGACGGGGCGCTCGACTACGACGACGAGCTGCTCGGCGAGCTCGACTGGGTCGTGGCGAGCCTGCATACCTCGTTCCGGATGTCCGAGCGGGAGATGACGGACCGGATGGTCGCGGCGATCGAGCACCCGCTCGTCGACGTGATCGGCCATCCCACGGGCCGCATGCTGGGCCGCCGGGAGCCCTATCCGCTCGACCTCGGCCGTGTGATCGAGGCCGCCGCGCGCACGGGAACGTTCCTGGAGATCAACGCCAACCCGAACCGGCGCGATCTCCCCGACGTCGAGGCAAGAGCCGCGGCGGAGGCGGGGGTGAAGCTGCTGATCGACTCCGACGCCCACGGCGTGGGCACGCTGGCCAATGCCCGCTACGGGATAGCGACCGCGCGGCGGGCCTGGCTGACGAAGGAGCAGGTCGCCAACACGCGCCCGTGGCCGGAGCTGGACAAGCTGCGGAAGCGCGGCTAGAGCCGCGCCGCCTCGCGCGGCTCGTCGGGCACCGGCTCGATCTTGCGCAGGCCGGGCAGCCGCAGCAGCTTTGGCGGGCCGAATGGCGAGCTGCGGTCGAACCAGAACTCGACGCCGTCGCGTCCCTCGATCGCCGCGACCGCCGCCGACTGGCGCCGCCACCACAGCGCCACGAGCACCGCGTAGCCGGTCGCCACGGCCGGCACCTGCGGGAAGAAGAACCCGATCCCGCCGGCCGCGACCGAGAGCACGGCCAGCGGCCAGAGCCGGTTGAAGAGAAGGGCCCCCGGCTCGAGCTCGGGGAGCGACGAGCCCTTGCGGGCGTCGGCGAGCAGGCGCGCGATCCCCGGCGTCGGGGCCAGACGGCGCCCCAGCCAGAGCCCGATCACGGCCGCCGCACCCCACCAACCGAGCGCGACGAAGAGCAGCGCCTGGTCTTCGTTGCGGGTGATCCCGACGATCGACACGACGGCCAGCGCCGTGGCCGCCCCTCCGAAGAGGAGTACCGCCACGCGCAGGAACTCCCGGAACCTCATGCGGACGCCAGCTCCTCGAGCACGCGGACGAACCCGCCGACGCCGTCGACCACGACGTCGGCGCGGTCGACGATCGCCGCGGGACCCTCGTCGGAGCGTACGCCGACGCGGACGGCGGCATCGAGCTCTCCCTCGGACACCAGCGACTCGAGCGCCTCGAAGGCGTCGAGGTCGGTGGCGTCGTCGCCGCCGAACAGCGCGGTTCGCGGGCGCTTGGCGGCGACGAGCTCGCGCACGGCCCGGCCCTTGTCCAGCGGCACCGGGGGCCGGATCTCGAGGACCTTGCGGCCCCAGTGCGTGGCGAGTCCGGCGGCCTCCGCCTCCTCGGCCACGTGCTCGAGGTGGGAGCGGGCCGCCTGTTCGTCGGGTACGCCGCGCCAGTGGAACGCGGCGATCGGACCCTTGTCCTCGATCCGTACCCGCAGCATGCGCTGGTCGCGGGTGTCGCGCTCCGCGGCGAAGCGCTTGACGCGCCCCTCCCAGCTCTTGAACTCGGGGATGATGCGCGGCTCCGAGCGGCCCGGCTCGAGCAGCTCGGCTCCGTGGGAGCCGGCGTAGGAGATGCTCCCGACGCCCACGAGCCGCCTGGCCTCCGCGGCGGCGCGCCCGGAGATGCAGGCCACACAGCCGTAGCGGCGCCCCAGGCCCGCGAGCAGCTTCGACACCTCGCCCGGCACGTGAGCTTCCTCGGCCCGGTGCACGATCGGGGCGAGGGTGCCGTCGATGTCGCAGAAGACCGCTGCCTTGGCGGGGTCCTCGGTGAGCGGCCGCAGGCTCTCGGCCAGTGCGTCTGCCGTCGGAGCGGACACGCCTCGTAGTATGCCCGCCGATGTCGCCCCGACTCGTCCGTCTCGCGGTCATCGCCACCGGGGCGGGCGCCTTCAGCGGGCT
>JBJMLJ010000497.1:0-1673 GCA_045805365.1 Thermoleophilaceae bacterium | reverse complement strand
GACGCCGATGGCGGCCGCGTCGGCCACCGCAGCGTGGCGGGAGAGGAGATCCTCGATCTCCTTCGGGAAGACGTTCTCGCCGCCGGAGACGATCATCTCGTCGTCGCGGCCCTCCACGAACAGGCGACCGGCCTCGTCCATGCGGCCCACGTCGCCGGTGGCCATGAGGCCGTCGATCACGTCCTTGTTGCCGCCGCCGGTGTAGCCCTCGAAGAGCATCTCGTTGCCGACGAAGATGCGGCCCGTCTCACCCGGCGGCAGCTCGGCGCCGCGCTCGTCGTAGAGCCGCACCACGGTGCCCCGCGGCGGCCGGCCGGCCGTACCGGGCGCGGCGCGCATGTCCTCGGGCGTGGCGATCGTGGCCCAGGCCACCTCCGTCGAGCCGTAGAGGTTGTAGAGGTTGTCGCCGAACTCGTCCATCCAGAGCGTTGCGAGGTCGCCCGGCAGCGCCGAGCCGGAGGCGGCGACGACCTTGAGCGACGAGACGTCGTACTTGCGCCGCGTCTCCTCCGGCAGCTCGAGGATGCGCTGCATCATCACCGGCACAACGACCAGCGAGGCGCAGCGGTGCTGGGCGATCGCGGCCAGGCACGACTCGGGATCGAACTTGCGCCGCAGCACGTAGGTGGAGCCGAGGATCAGACCCAGAGTGAAGTGGGCGAAGCCCCAGGAGTGGAAGAGGGGCGCGGCGATGTGGGTGACCTGGCGGTTGTCGAGCGGGATCTTCGACAGGAACGAGACCGCCGGGTCCAGCGATTGGGGCGAGCTGCGGTTGGCACCCTTCGGGCTCCCGGTCGTGCCGCTCGTGAGGATCACCGCGCGGCCCTCGCGGTCCGGCGGCACCACGCCCTCGTCCTCGCCGGCCTCGATCAGCTCGTCGAGGCTCGGATCGTCGGTCTTCTCCTCCTCGTGCCAGGCGACGAAGCGCTTGCGCCGCTTGCCGGCGTCCTCGAGCAGGCCGGCGAACTCCTCGTCGTAGATGATCCCGACCGGCTTCTCGCGCTTTACGACCTCGGTCAGCTGGGGGGCCGCGAAGGCGGTGTTGAGGTAGAGCGAGTCGGCCCCGAGCTTCGAGACCGCGACCGTGGAGTCGATGAAGCCGCGGTGGTTGCGGCACATGATCGCCACCCCGTCCCCCTCGCCGATGCCGGCGTCCGAGAGGGCGTGGGCAAGCTTGTTCGAGCGCTCGTCCACCTCGCGGAAGGTGAGCGTGCCGAGCTCGTCGACCACCGACGGCTCGTTCGGATACTGATTGGCCATCGCGATGTAGCCGGCCGCCGGGCTCCGCCCCCAGCGCGCCAGGGTCGACAGCACCCGCACCAGGCGGTCCGGCCGCATCGGGCGAACGACTCCCCGATCGACCAGGATCTTCGCGCTGCCGAGGTTGTAGGCCACCCGGCCCGCGACTCCCATCCCCTCCTCGCTCAAACCGCCGCCCCCTTCGAGCTCGCGTCGCAGATTCTCCAGGCTCTGCTCCAGGTTGTTGCCGACCATTGGCGCCGACAGCCGGTCCGCGATCGTCGCCAGCAGACCGCCCGGCGCGTCGTAGCTGAGCCGCAGCGAGACCGTGGTGCCGCCGTCGGGCGCCTGGCGCAGGCGCCAGCGGCCGCGCTGTGCGATCCCGGTGATGCTCGTCCAGGCCAGGTCGCGGTTCTCGTCGCACTCGACCAGCT
>JBJMLJ010000496.1:0-4388 GCA_045805365.1 Thermoleophilaceae bacterium | reverse complement strand
CTCTTCCTCGCCGGCCTCGAGATCGACTTCGGCCGCCTGCGCGGCCGGCTCCTGCGGCTGGCGCTCGCGGGCTGGGTGGTGTCGTTCGCGATCGCCGTCGCGGTCGCGCTCCTCCTCAAGGCGACCGGGTTCATCCAGACGCCGCTCCTGGTGGCGATCATCCTCTGCGCCACCTCGCTCGGAGTGATCGTGCCCGTGCTCAAGGACCTCGGCGAGCTGGAGTCGAAGTTCGGCCAGCTCGTGCTCGCCGCCGCCTCGATCGCCGACTTCGGCGGCGTGATCCTCCTGTCGTTCTTCTTCTCCGGCAAGGGCGGCCCGGGCTCCACCGCGATCCTGCTGACGGTGTTCGTCGCCCTGCTGGGCGTCACGTTCTTCGTCGTCCGTGGGGCGGAGCACTCGCGCCGGGTGGAGGACGACCTCCTGCGGCTCCAGGACACAAGCGCCCAGATCCGCGTCCGGGCGGCGATGGTCCTGATGATCGCGTTCGTCGCGCTCGCCGAGAGCCTGGGCCTCGAGGTCATCCTCGGCTCCTTCGCCGCGGGCGGGCTGCTGTCGCTCCTGGACGAGGACCGCCGGATGACCCACGAGCGCTTCCGGACCAAGCTCGAGGCGATCGGCTTCGGCCTCTTCATCCCCGTGTTCTTCGTGGCGTCCGGCATCCGCTTCGACCTCAGCGCGCTGCTGAACGACGCGTCGAACCTCGCGATGGTGCCGATCTTCCTGGCGGCGCTGCTCGTCGTGCGCGGCCTGCCGGCGTTGCTCTACCGGGGTTACGTGGACGGCGGCCACGCCGCGATCGCCGGCATCCTCCAGGCGACCTCGCTGCCCTTCATCGTCGCGGCCACCGCGATCGGCGAGAACCTGGACCTGATGGGTCCGGCCGAGGCCTCCGCGCTGATCGCGGCAGGGCTCTTCTCGGTACTGATCTTCCCGCTGAGCGGCGTCAGCCTGCTGAAGCGCGCGGCCGCGTCAGGTCCCGTGGCGGACGCTGTCCCGGTAGTCGGCGTAGGCCACGGTCTCGAAGGCGATCAGGGCGCAGGCGACTAGGGCGACGAAGGCCAGCGACAGCAGCGCCGGCAGGGTGGTGGCCAGTGGCGCGACGGCCACGAGCACGGCCGCCGCCACGAGGCGACCGCGGTTCCACATGCCGATGTTGCGGCGGCGGAAGGCGCTGAGCGCCAGGAAGTAGAGCGCCGGGCCGCAGCACAGTGCCACGGCGGGCACGGCGTGCAGGTCGTCGCCGACGCCGAGCAGCGTCTTCTTGACCCCCAGGGCGAAGACGATCACGCCGGCGATCATCGGCAGGTGCAGGTAGCTGTAGGAGTCCCGGGCCAGGCGGGCCTGCTCGGCCGGCTCGGCGGTGCGGAAGCGGCGCTCGGCGACGATCGCGACGAAGTCGAAGTAGGCCCACCACATGGCCGCGGCCACGGCGCCGCCGGCCAGCGCCGCCGCGATCGTGCCGATCCCGAGTTTCAGGTGGCCCACGCCGACGCCCAGCGACACGATCGACTCGCCCAGCGCGATGATCACGATCAGGCCGTGGCGCTCGGCGAAGTGGCCCGGCACGACGCGCCAGCCCTCGGTGCCTCGCAGCGCCAGCCCGCCGTAGTCGATCGCCAGCGCCCCGACCCAGCAAAGGGCCCGGGGCGTCCCGTCGAGCGCCCCGGCGAGCACGAGAAGCGACGCGGCCGGGAGGATCGTGCCGGCCAGGCGGACGATGACGCCCTGGAGCTCCGGGTCGCCGCGTGCGATGACGTAGTAGGCGACGAGGTGCGCCGCGCGGACGACGAAGAAGCCGATCCCGAACGCGAGGGCGTTGGACCCGAATGCGTGCGGGACGGCGAGCGAGACGACGATCATCGCCGCCATCGCGCCGAGCAGGACCACTCGGACCGTCCCCTCGTCGCTGGCGGCGTAGTTGCCGAGCCAGGCGTAGGAGACCCAGGCCCACCAGAGCACGGCGAGGATGGCGAGGCCCTCGACCAGGCGGGTCCAGTTCGGATCGCGCGAGATGAACGCCGTGACCTGGGTGATCGCGAAGACGAAGACCAGGTCGAAGAAGAGCTCGAGCGGGGTTACGCGCTGCTCCATGGAGGGGCAATTCTGCCGCTCGACGATCGGCAGGCCGGCGGGCGCCGGAGCGCGCCCTTAGTCCGGCGGGGGCTGGAAGCCCTCTTCGGCGCGGAGCAGCAGGCGCGCCGCGGTATCGGCGTCGCCCTGGGCGAACGCCACTCCCACGCGGGGGCTGAGCTTGATCGTCTCGCCGCCGACGTGGAAGGGCTCGGTGAGCTTCGCCGTGACGCGGCCGGCCAGGGATTGCGTGACCTGATCGGCTGCGTTACGGCCGCCGCTCGTCTCGGCCAGAACCGCGAAGCGGTCGGCGCCGAGCCGACCGATCAGGTCGCCCGGGCGGACCGCCCGGAGCAGACGCGACTCGGCGGCTGCGACGACCACGTCGGGGGCGCCGTGCAGCTCCACCAGCACGATCGCACGATCCTCGCCATGGGCGAGCGCACGCTCGGTGGCGGCGCTGAACCGCGCCGCGTCAACAATTCCCTTTCCCCACGGGGGGGTTGGGGCGGGTTCTGTTTCCACGCGACCTCCTTGTCGGGGGCGCATCCTGCGCCCCGTCGAAGGTACCCCACAAGGGGCAGAGGCGCCAGTCGCGCGGAAAAATCCTCAGGTACGGCTAGCGCCTGCTGCCGGCGAGGCGGGTGATCTCGGCGTCCGCACGCTTGCGGATCGTGTCCACGGCCTTCGTGGCCGTGTCGCGCACGTGACCAACCGCCTTCGAGATGTCATCGGCGCTTCCGCGCGCCGAGTTCTTCGTGCTGCGCGCGCTGCTGTTTGCAGCGTTGCGCTTTCTCGTGGCTGCGGCCTTGCGGGCAGCAGCACTCCTCTGTGCCTTGGTCTGAGCCACTGTTGCCTCCTGCCTTCGGGGTCTCTCTCACGCCTTCCCGGTGGCCAGGTCGGAAAACGACTTCTTGTCAGACGTGCACGACCGACATGTCGGCGTAGCGCTCTCCGACGGTCACGCCCACGGGTGCGGCCTCGTCGATGCGCTCCAACTCGTCCGGCGTGAGCTCGACGTCGGCGGCCGCCGCGTTCTCCTCGAGGTACTGGCGGCGCTTCGTGCCGGGGATCGGCACGATGTCGTCGCCCTGCGCCATCACCCAGGCGAGCGCGAGCTGCCCCGGCGCGACGTCCTTCTCCGCGGCGATCTCCTTGACGTGGTCGACCAGGTCGAGGTTGCGCTGGAAGTTCTCGCGCTCGAAGCGGGGGAAGTAGCCGCTGCGCCGCGAGTCGTCCTCGGGCAGGTCCTCCGGCTTGGTGATGCGTCCCGTCAGGAAGCCGCGGCCGAGCGGGCTGTAGGCGACGAAGCCGATGCCCAGCTCGCGAATCGTGTCGAACACGCCGTTCTCCTCCGGGTCGCGGCTCCAGAGCGAGTACTCCGTCTGCAGCGCGGTGATCGGGTGGGTGGCGTGCGCGCTCCGGATCGTCTCCGGCGCGGCCTCGGACAGGCCCAGCCGGCGGACCTTGCCCTGCTCGACCAGCTCCGCCATCGCGCCGACGGTCTCCTCGACGGCGACCTCCGGGTCCACGCGGTGCTGGTAGTAGATGTCGATGTGGTCGACACCCAGCCGCTCGAGGGACGCGTCACAGGCGCGGCGGACGTAATCGGGGTCGCCGCGGACACCCAGCATCTCGCCGTTGTCCCCGCGCACGTTCCCGAACTTCGTCGCCAGCACCACCTCGTCGCGGCGGTCTGCGATCGCCCGGCCGACGAGCTTCTCGTTCGTCCACGGCCCGTACATGTCGGCCGTGTCGATGAAGTCGATCCCGAGGTCGAGAGCGCGCCGGATCGTCGCGATCGCCTCGTCCTCGTCGGCGGAGCCGTAGAACTCCGACATTCCCATGCACCCAAGGCCCTGAGCGGAGACCTCGAGCGCGGCATCTCCGGTTCCAAGCGTTCGTGTGTTCATACGACCCGGCTATCCGGGCCGCGGCGGGGCAAAACCCGGGGCTAGGGCGCCGGGTCGACGACGGCCACCAGCGGCTTCTCGAAGCCGCGGCCGTAGGCCTCGCCCGCCTCGGCGCCGCGCTGGCCGGGCAGCATCACCATGCGCTGCTCGGCCACGATCTCGTCGACCGGGACCGTCTGGCGGGCGTTGTCGGAGTCGACCTGGAAGAGGATGTGGAGGCCGTGGGTGCCGATGTCGCCCTGGAAGTAGCGCTGGCTGCCGTCGGGGATGCCGTCCGAGGGGTGCCAGCACTTGCGCGGCTTCGTCGAGCCGTCGGCCGCGGTGTAGGTGCGCGGCTCTGAGTCCGAGCGCAGCTTGACGCGCGGCCCCGGGTCGGTCCCGGTGCCGTCGTCGAAGCACGAGTCG
>JBJMLJ010000495.1:0-2108 GCA_045805365.1 Thermoleophilaceae bacterium | reverse complement strand
TTGGGGAACACCTTGTCGGCGCCCGACCAGGCGATCAGGGCCGGCCGCGTGAACCGGCCGAGCTTGTCGGCCGCGGCGTTCGTCTGGCTCGTGTCCGCGCCGCGCAGGAACTTCCGGACGTCCTCCCGGACGACGGCGTCGTACATCACGGGGAAGAGGTAGGAGTCCTCCGCCTCGCGGTCGATCGGCTCGTTCGTAAGCCAGCCGAACGCGATCGGCAGCCGCCGCGGGGCCCGGAAGCGCATCGGGGCCAGCAGGAACTGGAAGGCGCCCGGAATGCGGGCAGCCGGCTTGAAGTACGAGAACAGCGGCGGCGGGAAATGGTCGCGGTAGTCGCAGGACGTCAGCACGAGCCGCCCGATCCGCTCGGGCCGGCTTGTCACGACCATCTGGCAGAGGGCGCCACCGGTGTCGTTGCCCACCAGCGTGACGTCCTCGAGCCCGAGCGCCTCGATGGCGTCGGCGATCATGTCGGCCACCGCCGGCGGGCTCAGCTCGGTGGAGTCGGGCATCGGCAGCGTGTGTGAGCCGAGCGGCAGATCGAGCGCGACGCAGTGGAAGTCCGGCGACAGCTCGGCGACCACCTTGCGCCAGAGGTTGGCGTTCACCAACAGGCCGTGGACGAACACGATCGGCGGTCCGCTGCCGGCCTCGTAGCAGCGCAGCCTGCCCTGCCGCAGGTCGAGGTCGCGGGGCGTGCCCAGGCTCGGGTCCCGCCAGCTGAGCTTCTCGGCTTTGGTCATCTGCCTTCCTTTCGCTTTCGCATGCCGCGCACGAGCCGCAACGCCGCGCGCGGGCTTCTCGACATTCGGGGGATGAGCGGCAGCGGATCGAAGTAGCTGCGCCGCTCCACCATCAGGCCGTTCCGGAGGACGATGCGGTCGACCACCGTCCACTCCATCGGCTGCCCGGCGAGCGTGCCGCGCAGCGTCAGCTCGATGAGCACGCCGTCCTCGCTGGGTCCCCAGCGGATCACCTCGCCGCGGAGATCGGGCATGGCCTCGAACAGCTGCTCCGCCATGGTCCGCAGCCCGGCCAGGCCGCGAAGCGGCGGGGACAGCGGCTGGATCAGGAGGAGCTGAGGCGTGGAAAGGCGGGCGAAGTGCTCGACGAACCTGTCCGCCGGCCCGCCCGCGGCCCAGCCCGCCGCGAACTGCTCGGCAAATGCCCCGGCCACCGTCCGTGCGTCTTCCGCGACCTCTGACATACAGACTGTCTGTATCCTAGCGTGTCGAGGGTGGAGGCACGCACCAAGAAGGCCGAGCAGGCCGACGCTACGCGCGCCAGGCTGGTGCGTGCCGCGCGGGCCCTGTTCGCGAAGCGCGGCTACACGGCCGTCGGCACCGAGGAGATCGTGCGGCGGGCCAAGGTCACGCGCGGCGCGCTCTACCACCACTTCCGCGACAAGAAGGACCTGTTCCGCGCCGTCCACGAGCAACTCGAGCGCGAGCTGGTCGAGTCGATCGGACGGCAGATCGCGGGAATCCAGGACGCGCGAGAGCTGATCGACACCGGGATCCGCTCCTTCCTCGACGCCTGCACCGATCCCGCCCTGGCGCAGATCTCGCTGATCGACGCGCCCTCGGTCCTCGGCTGGGCCGAGTGGCGCGAGGTCGACGCACGCTACGGAATGGGCCTCGTGCGGCTGGGGCTGGAGGCGGCGATCGAGCAGGGCGTCATGCCCCGCCAGGATCCGGAGCCGCTCGCCCACCTGGTGCTCGCGGCGCTCGGCGAGGCGGCGCTGCTGATCGCCAACTCCGACGACCCGAAGAAGGCGCGCAAGGAGGTCGAGACGCCGCTGCTCGCCCTGCTCGAGGGCCTGCAGACGGCCTAGCTCAGGGCAGCAGGACGATCTTGCCGAGCTTGCCGCCGGCCTCGAAGCGCGCGTAGGCGTCCTCGACCTCGTCCAGCGGAAAGCTGGCCGCCACCGGCACCCTCAGGTCGCCGGACTCGAACAGCGGCAGCACCTCGTGCTCGACCAGGCGCGTGGCGGCGGCCTTCTCCTCCAGCGGGCGGGGCCGAAGCGTGGAGGCCGAGATGCGGCCGCGCTTGCCCATCAGCGCACCGAGGTTGAGCTCGCCCTTGGCGCCGGCGCCGATCCCGATCAC
>JBJMLJ010000494.1:0-3353 GCA_045805365.1 Thermoleophilaceae bacterium | reverse complement strand
GCGACGATTAACACGGTCCCGACGATCGCGCTCTTGATCCCGCCCGGGTCGCCGAAGAAGCGGCCGCTCGAGTCGGTCGAGAAGAAGTGCCAACTCCAGGTGCCGATCCCCTTCTTGATCAGGTAGTAGAGGACGAGGACGAGCGGCACGAGCGCGACCAGGGTGGCCGCCAGGAGAAGTCCGCGGGCGATCTTGTCCGTGCGGCGGCGGCGGGCGCCGACGGGCCGGAGAGCGGTCGCGCTCATGCCCCGGCGCCTCCGGCCGCGATGCGTGTGCCCTGCTTGCGCTCGGCCCTGACGACGAAGGCGCGCGCCCCGGCGTTGACCAGCAGGGTGAGGACGAAGAGGACGAGCCCCGCGGCGATCAGGGCCGCGCGGTGCACGGGGCTCGAAGCCGCCTCGCCGAACTCGTTCGCGATCACCGCGGCGAGCGTGTAGCCCTGCGAGAAGAGGTGCTTGCCGATCACCGGCGCGTTGCCGATCACGAGCGTCACCGCGATGGTCTCGCCGATCGCCCGACCCAGGCCCAGCATCGCCGCGCCGGTGATGCCCGAGCGCGAGTAGGGGAGGACGGCCATCCGGATCATCTCCCAGCGCGTGGCGCCGAGCGCGAGCGCGGCCTCCTTCTGCTCCACCGGCACGGTGGCCACCACTTCGCGGGAGATCGCGCTGACGATCGGAACGATCATGATCGCGAGGACGAGCCCGCCGATGAAGTAGTTGGGCCCGGCGACGGTGCCGCCGCCGATGAAGGGGATGAAGCTGAAGGTGCTGGCGAACCACTTCTCGATCGGCAGCAGCTTCGGGATCACCACGAAGACGGCCCAGAGTCCATACACGACCGAGGGCACGGCGGCGAGAAGCTCGACCATCATCGACAGCGGCTGCCGGAGGCGCCGCGGACAGAGCTCGACGACGTAGACGGCGGTGGCCACCGCGACCGGCACGCCGATCACGAGCGCCACCGCGGATGTGATGAGCGTGCCGACGAGGAGCGGCAGCGCGCCGAAGATGTTGCGGGAGACGTCCCAGTTGTTGTCGAAGGTGAAGCCGAGTACGCCGAACTTGTCGAACGCCGGCTTCGCCTCGATGTACAGACGGATGAAGAAGTAGCCGATGAGCGCCAGGATCAGCGCGGCGAGCGCCGTCAGGCCCCAGCGCAGCGCCTTGTCGGGAAGCTGCGACAGCGGCGACCGCTCGAGAATCGAGCGGTCGCCGCCTGCAGTTGCCGATCCGGCTTCCATGCCTCCCTTACTTCAACGGCGTTCCGTTGCAGGTCAGGCCCTTGACCTTGGCAAGCGCCTGCGTGTGCAGCGGGTCCGGAAGCGGCGCGTACTGAAGCTGGGGGGCGACCTTCTGGCCATCACCCTCCGCGTAGTCGAGCCAGTTCTTGACCCGCTGGGCCACGGTCGCGCTCTTGCCCGCCTTGCACATGTCCTTGTAGACGAGGATGAACGTGGCGGACGCGATCGGGTACGCGTTGGCGCCCGGCGAATCGATCGCGCTGAAGCGCAGGTCGGCCGGTACCTTGAGGCCAACACCGGCTGCGGAGATCGAGCTGAGCGAGGGCTCGACGTAGTTGCCCGACTTGTTCTTTACGGCTGCGGTCGTGAAGTTGTTCTGGAGGGCAAAGGCCTGCTCCACGTAGCCCACGGCTCCCTGGTTCTGCTTCACGCAGGCCGCGACGCCGTCGTTGCCCTTGGCGCCGGTTCCGGTCGGCCATTTCACCGTCTTGTCCACGCCGGGCCCGGCCTTCCAGGCCGGGCTGTAGGCGGCGAGGAACTGGGTGAACAGCTTGGTCGTGCCCGACTCGTCGGAGCGGTGGCAGACCGTGATGGAGCTGCTCGGCAGCTTCACCCCTGCGTTCTGCTTCGCGATCGACGGGTCGTTCCACTTCTTGACCTTGCCGAGGAACATGTTCGCGACCGTCGCGCCGTCGAGCTTGAGGCCCTTCTTGACGCCGCTGAGGTTGTAGGAAACCGTGACTCCACCGAAGACGGTGGGCACGTGGACGGGCGCGCCCTTCTTCGCGGCCGCCTTCAGCTCGTCGTCCGTCATGGCCGCGTCGCTCGCCCCGAAGTCGACCGTGTTCGCGGTGAACTGGGCCACCCCCGCGCCGGATCCGACGGCCTGGTAGTTCACCGTCGTCCCGCTCTTGTCCTTGAAGCGGGCACCCCACTCGTCGTAGACGGGCTGTGGGAATGTCGCGCCGGCACCATTGATCGACCCGCCGCTGTTGGGGGTACTCGAGCTGCTTCCCCCCTTGTTGTTGTCGCTACTGCCACAAGCGGCGACCCCCAGGGCCAGCACGCCGAGCGCGGCGAGCGCGAAGAGCTTCCTCATGCGAGTTTTCTCCTTCGGTTCGGTCATTGACGAGGGCGACGCTCGCATGGGTCCGATGCCAGTCTGTTATCGAGCTGTCGTCGTCCTGTGAAAAACGTGTAAAGGCTCGGCCCGCTCGACCGCAAAGCGGTATCCGAAGCCGAAATGGGTGTGGATGAAGCTCCGTCCGGGGAGCACCTCTTCCAGTTTCTGGCGTAGCTTCCCCACGTAGACGTCGACGGACCGATCCGACTTCCGGAAGCGCTCGCCCCAGACGTCCGCGTAGAGCTCCTCGCGGCTGACGATGCGGCCGCTGCGGCTGACCAGCGCTGTCAGGAGCTCCAGCTCGCGGACGGTGAGCTTCAGCGGCTGGCCGTCGGCGAGAGCGACGAACTCGCTGGGCCGGATCTCGATCTCACCGACGCGCAGGAGGTCGCCGTTCGTCGCTACACCCATGATGGGCGACCTTGGCAGCGACGCCCGCCGAGCCGGTTATTCCCGCGTTGATGGGCTGTGAAGAAGCTGTAAAAAAGCCCTTCACCGGGAGATAACGGCTTGGACCGAAGCGCGTAACATCGAGCCGCGCCGGTGGCCCTAGATTGGCGTCCCGACGTGGATCGCCGCCACCTGGCCCCAGGCCTCGCCGCCTTCCTGGCAGCCGCGCTCGTCGCCCTCCTGGGCTTGCGCGCGGCCGCGGGTCCACCGGACGACGAGACCCAACCACGGACCGTCCGGATCCAGATCCTCGGGGTCAACGATCTCCACGGTCACCTAGAGCCCTCCGGCGATACCGGGGGCGCGGCGTGGCTCGCCGCTTACCTCGATCGCGCTGCCAAGTCACAGCCACGTCGGACGATCAGGGTGCACGCGGGCGACATGTACGGCGCCTCACCGCTGATCTCCACCCACTTCGACCACGCGTCGACGATCGAGGCGATCAACCGGATGCACTTCGACGTCGGCACGCTCGGGAACCACGAGTTCGATGACGGCGGTGACCGGCTGACCGAGCTGGTCGGGAAGGTTCGCTTC
>JBJMLJ010000493.1:0-3857 GCA_045805365.1 Thermoleophilaceae bacterium | reverse complement strand
TCGGCCTCGAACAGAGGCATCAGCTCCGCATAGGTGGAGCCAATGATCGCGTCGCCCCCGATCGAGACGGCGGTGGACACGCCCAGGCCGGTGGCCGTCAGCGTCGAGGAGATTTCGGTAGTCATGCCGCCGGAGCGCGACATCACGCCGACCTGCCCCGGCTGGTAGGCCTGCTCGGTGTTGCGGGCCGGCCCGCCGATGCCGCCCATCTTGGCAACACCCGGGACGACGACCCCGAGGCAGTTCGGGCCGATGATGCGTGCGTCGAGCTGCCCGGCGCGCTCGACCATCTGGGCGACGTCCCGCCGCGGGATCCGCTCGGTGACGATCACGATCAGCTTGACCCCGGCCTCGAGCGCCTCGAGGACCGCGTCCTTGGTGAAGGCAGGCGGAACGGTGACGACGGAGCCGTCGGGAACCCGCCCGTCGTTCGCCCCGACCACCTGCTGAACGGTGTCGAACACCGGCACGCCGTGGACGTCGCGGCCCTTCCGCCCAGGAGTGACGCCGCCGACGATCTTGGAGCCGTAGTCGAGGCACTCGCGCGTCAAATTCACGGCCTCGCGCCCGGTGATGCCCTGCACGATGAAGGTGGTATCGCTGGTGAGGAGGATGCTCATCGGCTTGGGCTGGTAGCTGCCAGCCTCATCCTTGAACCTTCTCCACAGCCCGCCGCGCCGCCTCGTGCATCGAGACTGAGCGGTCGCAGTACTCAATCCCGTACTTGTCGAGGATCTTGAAGCCCTCTTCCTCCCAGGCGCCCGGGATCCGGAAGATCGCGATCGTCTCGGCCGGGTCCTTGTCCATCTCCAGGCAGGCCTTGATCACGCCGCGGGCGACGATGTCCACGCGGGTGTTGGAGACGATCGACATCATCACTGCGATCTTCTCGACGCCGTCCTTCTTGAGGACCTCCTGCGCGAGCCCCTTGGCCTTGGCCACCGAGGGGTTGCCGCCGATCTCGGCGTAGTTGGCGGGATCGCCGCCCTGTGAGCGGACCGCGTCCGTGAGGGTCAGGGAGCCCCCGCCGGCGCCGATGACGAGGCCGAGGTCGCCGTGGAAGCCGGTGTCCTTGCCCTGGATCACGCCGCGGTGGTCGGCGGAGTCGATCGCCTTGACGTTGGCCTCGAAGTCGCTCGGCTCGTGGGCCTCGCGCAGGTCGGTGTCCGGGATGCCGAGCTCGTCGAGCAGCGCCTTCTGACGGGGTCTTCCCTCGTTCTCCATCTCCATGTGGGCGTCGAGCGCGACGAAGCTGCCGTCCTCGAGCTGGGCGAGCGGGTTGATCTCGGCGAGGGTCATGTCGCGGTCGCAGAAGAGCCGGGCGAGGTTGGCCAGGATCGGGGTGAGGCGGTTCAGGGCCGAGCCGGTCACCCCGACGCTCGCGATCACCTGCTTGGCCTGGAAGTCGGAGAAGGGGAGGAGGTTCGAGAAGTGGCCGCGGCCGACGTGGTCGGGGTGCTGCTCGGCCACCTCCTCGATGTCGATCCCGCCCATGTCCGAGAACAGCATCATCGGCTGCTTGCGGGTGCCGTCCCAGACGACGCCGGCATAGAACTCCTGCTTGACCTCGGCCTTGGGGTCGACCAGCACGCCCTTGGGCATCTGGCCGCCGATCTCGAGCTGGAGCACATTCCGGGCGTGCGCCTCGGCCTCCTCGGGCGTGTCGGCGAACTGGACCCCGCCGGCCTTCATCCGGCCGCCCGACAGCACCTGGGACTTGATGACAACGGGTCCGCCGATCTCGGCGGCGGTGGCCTTGGCCTCCTCGGCCGATGTCACGAAGCCGTACTTCGTGACCGGGATTCCGGCCTGCTCGACGATCTTGCGTGATTCGTACTCGTAGAAGCGCATCTGCGGCGCGGAACCTTATCCGGATAGCCGCAGCACCTGACGGGGGGACCGCGGCGGTTCCGCGGAACCGTCCGCCGCGAGGCAGGTGGCTTTCGGTCTTCGTTAGTGCAAGGTCGCGGAGCGGACGACGCCGCTGTTGACCCAGGTGAGTGTGGAGCCGTGGAGTTCCAGCGACTTGAGCGCGATCCCCTCTCCCGAGTCGAGCACGCGCCTCCCCGACAAATCTTGGGCCTCCACCTGGTTCGGCGTAGCGTCCAGGATCCAAGCGACCGACCCGCTCGGGGCGAGCACGAGGTCGGTTGCCGGTCCGCCCTTGTAGCCCTCGGAGCCGATGTTGATCGTCAGCTTCTTCCCGTTCCGCAGGTCGACGACGTAGACATTCCAGCCGCACCCCATCGGACAGAAGTCCTGCACGTAGCCGACGTATGGGCCGGCGAGCCGGAACAGCCTCAGGTCCGAATCGGGGTCGAAGTCCTCGTCCAAGCGGACGGCCCGGTCCCGCGAGAACAGGCAGCCGTACGCCACCGGGGTAGTCGGCACCTCGACGTCCCCTGTCGGAACGATCCGATGAAAGGCTCGCGCCTCCGGCGTCCACAGGAGCGTGTGCCCGACCTCCGCGCAGCCCACTGGGTGGCCGCGACGGACGCGCTCGAGGGTGAGTCGCCGTAGGCCGCTGTCATCGCAGGGGTGCGAGCCCCTAACCGGGCTGCGCCGGTAGCGAAAGCTGAGCCCAAGAACGTCTTTCGTCTTCAACCGGCCGGACACCCGCAGGGTGAACTTGTGCTTGCGGCGGACGAACCGGAAGCGTCCCCTCCGGCTCACCCTCACCGGTTTCCGGCGGCTGCCCAGCCGGAACACCGTCCGGCGCTCGGGATGTCCGCAGTCTGCGTAGACCAGCTCGATCGAGGATCGTCTGGCCTGGAGGCCGCGACGGTCGCTCGAGACTCGCAGGTCGGTCCAGGAGGTGTGGTCGCCGGCCACGCCGGCGTAACGGGCCTTCGCCGCCGGCCTGGCCGCGGACGCCACGGACACCGAGATCAGGAAGACGATCGCCAATGCTCCCGCCCGAAGGGCCTTTCCGCGCACTTGCCGAACCTAACCGCCAGACCGCCCACCTGACAACGCGCAGATCCGATGTGTCGGGGACTTGGCGTCCTTTTCATGCCCGCGACTTTGCCGTTCCGGCTGACCAGACGACTGCCGAGGTGCTCGCGACTCGCCCGCGACCGCCGCTGACTGAGTCCACCGGCGTCGCTTGTCCGGAGCCCTGAGCGAGGCCGTGCGACTGCTACGTTCGCGCGGTGTCGGCCGGGCGAACGCGTGGGCGCGTCTTCGGAGAGGCGGCGGAGCTGTACGAGCACCGGCGGCCTGGCTATCCCGCCGTCCTCTACGACGACGTGCTCGCGCTGGTGGATCCTGCCGAGCGGGCGCTCGAGGCGGGAGCCGGGACCGGCAAGGCCACCGTCGAGCTGGCCCGCCGAGGCGTCGATATGTTGTCGCTCGAGCCCGATCTGGCCATGGCGGCCGTCGCCCGGCGCGTGACCGAGGGGTTGGCCGTGCACATCGAGGAGCGTCCGTTCGAGGAGTGGGAGGGCGAAGCCTCCAGCTTTGATCTGGTCATCTCGGCTCAAGCCTGGCATTGGATCGACCGCGACCGTGGCGCCGCAGTGGCGCGGCGCGCACTGCGCGACGGCGGCGTCCTGGCAGTCTGGTGGAACCAGGCCGGCGACTGGACCGGCCCGGTGCGCGAAGCACTCGATGCGGCCTATGAGGGCCACGCCCCGAGCTTGGCGGACTCGGTCGTCAATCGCCGCGTCCATCCGCTGCGGCCCGAGTCGCTCACGCTGGAGGGATTCGAACCGCTCGAGACACGGACGTACGCCTGGAGCCAGCGCTACGACGCCGCCTCCTACGGAGAGCTGCTCCAAACGCACTCCGACCACCGCTTCCTCCCGCGTGAACAGCTCGCGGAACTGGTCCGGGCTGTCACCACGGTGATCGAGACT
>JBJMLJ010000492.1:0-2968 GCA_045805365.1 Thermoleophilaceae bacterium | reverse complement strand
GCGCAGGTTGCGGTCCCGTCGCTCCAGCACGGTCGCCCTGGGCGTCGCCCCGATCGCCTCGCGCAAGCCATCCGCAGCGGCGAACAGGCGGACCGCCCGGTCGTGGTCGCCGAGCAGGCGGGCGGCCTCGGCGCCTGCCTCGACCGCCGAGGCGAGGGCCGCCTTGTGCCGGAGACGCATGATGCCGTCCAGCCACGCGCCCAGGTAGGGGAGGGCGCGCTCGGGCTCCTGGCGGTAGACGTGGTAGCGCGTCAGGTTGGCGTTAGCCATGGCGATCTCCTGGGGAGAGCCGAGCGCCTCGGCCTCGCCGAGCGCCGTCACGTACTCCTCGTCCGATTCGGCCAGGATGCCCGACGTCTGCAACCCCCAGAGGAGGCCGTTGCGGCACAGCACCGCGCCCCAGCGGTCACCGGCCGCCACCATCATGCCGTGCGCGTCGCGGATCTGAGCCTCGCTCCAGTCACCGCGCGGTGAGAGCAGGCGCACCAGCCCGAGGGCCGCGAGCGGATAGGCCGTCCCCGGGTCGTCGTCCAGCTCGTGGAAGCGCTCGAGCGAGGCCTTGAGATCGGGAACCGCGGCGGCGTAATCGGCCTGCCAGAAGGCAATCAGTCCCTTGGCGGCGAGAGCCCGGGCCGCCGAGCGGGTGGACAGATCCGTGCCGCGGGAGAGAACTCGCTCGAGCAGCGCCCGACCCTCCCTGTGGTAGCTGCCCGAGAGCCACCAGAACATCCACAGCGACCAGCCCACGTCGGCGAGGGCGTTGGGGTCCTCGTTCTCGAGCCACCAGGCGAACGCCGCACGCTGGTTGTCGATGTCCGCGAGCAGCTCCTGCTGGAGCCCGACCTCGTCGGGCCCGCGCAGACCGTCGTACGCGTCGATCGCACGCTGCACGAAGAAGCGCGCGTGGGCGCTCCTGACGTCCGCCCCCGCCGCCGACTCGTCGAGCAGCTCGACAGCGAAGGTCTTGATGGTCCGCAGCATCGCGAAGCCCGGGCTCGGGCCGCCGTCGTCGGATCGGACCAGGCTCTTGTCGATCAGCGACGAGAGAGCGCCCAGGACATCCAGCTCGCCGGACGGATCGCATACGGCCTCCACGGCCTCGAGCGTGAAGCGGCCGGCGAAGACCGCCAGCCTCGCGAACAGCTCCTTCTCATCCTCGCTCAGGAGCTCGTAGCTCCACAGGATCGTGCTGCGCAGCGCCTGGTGGCGCTCCGGGGCGTCCAGGCGGCGGCCACTCACGAGCTCGAGCCGGTCGCCCAGGCGGGCGAGCAGCTCCTCCGGAGGAAGCAGCTTCACGCGTGCCGCCGCGAGCTCGATCGCCAGGGGGAGTCCGTCGAGACGGTGGCAGATCTCCGCCACGGCAGGCGCCGTCCGCTCGTCTATGTCGAAGCCCGCCCGGACAGCCTTTGCGCGCTCGATGAAGAGGCGCACGGCGTCGTACTGACTCATCCGGTCGTAGCGTCCATCGACGGGGAGGTCCAGCGGCCCGACCTCGAGGTCGTACTCACCGCCCACCCGCAGCACGGCGCGACTGGTCACGAGGATGGTGAGCTCGGGGCAGCTCGTAAGGAGATCGGTCGCGAAGGTCGCGGCTTCGGTGACCTGCTCGAAGTTGTCCAGGACCAGCAGAGCCCGCCTGTCCCTGAAGTAGTCACGCAGCATCTCGTCGTCGCCGAGCGCACCGCCCGGGCCGATCCCGCCGGCCGCGCTCAATCCCAGCGTGCGCATCACTGCAGCCGGCACCTGTCCGGGATCGTCGACCGCCGCCAGGGGCACGAAGAAGACGCCGCCCGGGAAGTGGTCGCCGAGGCGCTCGCCCGCCTCCATCGCGAGACGGGTCTTGCCGACACCGCCGGGACCGCAGAGGGTGATCAGGCGCCGGCCCTCCTGGGTGAGAAGCCTGGCAAGCGTCTCGAGCTCGCGTTGGCGGCCGATGAGCGGCGTGGGCGCCGCCGGGACCCCGGAGTGCCTCCGCCCCTGCGGCCGCTCCTCGGCCGGCGCCGGCTCCGTCGGCCCCTCGAAGCGCTCACTGAGCATCGTGATCAGATCCTGCGCGACCAGCTCGGCCAGCTCGTCCGGCGTCGAGAACTTGGCGTAGGACATGCCGCCCTCGTCCCGGATCCGAGTCGCCAGCTCCTTCAATCCCGGCTCCATCTCCGGCGCCGGCGACTTGAAGTAGACGAGCCGCGGCATTCCCTCCGACAGCTCGTACTCGTCCTCGAGGCCCGAGATCTCCATGTCCGGCGCCACCCAGCCGTAGCGCTGCCAGTAGATCCCGATGAAGACGTGGCTCTGCTCGAGGTAGGAGCGGTAGAGGCTGCGCGGCGGGTGCGGCCGGGCGCCCATCTCGAACATCACCGGCGTGAGGTGGAGCGACTCGATCGCTCCCTGTACCGCCTCGCGCTCCTCGGCCAGCTCGCCGAGCGTCGAGCTGACGAACACCCGCAGACGCTGGTCGGGGGTGAGGATCATTCGCCGCGCTTCGCTAGGCGCCGCGTGGCCGCTCCTGGCTGCCTTCCATGGGCACGAATCATCGTAATCCCGGACCCGGCTAATCGCGAACGATCAGGAAGGTCCCAACCGCGAGCAGCGCTATGCCAATCAGTCGCGGTGAGGTGAGCCCGCGTTCGGGCAGTCCGAGGGCGCCGGTGCGGTCGAGGAGCACGGACATCGTGAGCTGGCCGGCGATCGTCGCGCCGGCCACTCCGCCCGCGCCCAGCGTCCGCACCGAGAGCAGCACCGTGGTTACGTAGACGGCGCCCAGCACGCCGCCGGTCAGGTAATACCAGTTGAGGTCGCCCGCCTTGCCGATGTCGCCGAAGCCGCTACCGGCGACCACAGTGATTGCCACCAGGACGGCCAGGCCGATGGCGAACGACACCGACGCGGCCGCGAAGGTGCCGATCGACTTGCCGAGCATCGAGTTGATCGGCGCCTGCATGCCCACGAGGCCACCCGCGACGACCGT
>JBJMLJ010000491.1:0-3528 GCA_045805365.1 Thermoleophilaceae bacterium | reverse complement strand
CGCCACCTGCCCCTCGACGTCCTCCGCCGGCCTGCCGAGGAAGCGTCCGAGCAGGATGCTCAGCTCGTAGAGCGCATAGATCGGGGCCGTCTCAATGAGCATCGACACGGGGTCGACCGTCGGCAGCAGCATCGCGAGTACGGCGGAGCCGAGGAAGGCGTAGCGGCGGTTCTTGCGCAGCGTCTCGAGCGAGACGACGCCCAGTCGCATCAGGGCGAGCAGCACGACCGGGACCTGGAAGCCCAGCCCCATCGCCAGCATGGTGAGCGTCGTGAAGCTGTAGTAATCCCGCGCGCGGATCTGGGTGTTGAACTCGTCCGCGTTGAAGTGCAGCAGGAACGTGATCGCCGGCGGCAGCACCACGAAGTAGCAGAACACGACGCCCGCGATGAAGAGCAGCGGGACCATCATCAGGAGCGGCAGGGCGATCACGATGGCCGCGTAGCCCGAGTTGGTGATCGTCGTCATGAACGGCTCGGTGACGCCGAACGTGATCGGCTGCGTGTGATCGGGCAGCGGCCGGTTCAGGATGTCGAGGATCAGGTGGTTCTGCCAGAGGCAGAGCCCGAAGGCCACGGAGAAGGCGAGCAGCGCGACGACCAGCCGCGAGCGGAGCTCGTCGAGGTGATCGATGACCGAGAGCCGGTCCTCGTGCGAGATCGGCCTGATGCGCCGCATGCGGTGGCGCTCGCGCTTAAGGCTTCTGCTCGGTCGGCTTGGCAACCACAGGCTCCGGCTTGTCGGCCTTGTCATCGGCCGCCGGAAGCTCTTCCTGGTCGTTGCCGGTCACCGAGTCCTTGAACTCGCGCATCCCCTTGCCCAGCGAGCGTCCCAGGTCGGGAAGCCGCTTGGGCCCGAAGATCAACAGCACGATGACGAGGACTACGACGATCTCGAGCGGGCCTATACCGAAAGGCATGCGCTCATGGTATCGGGGGGTTAGTCGGACTCCTTGAAGTTCAGCCCGACGTCGTCACCTCCCGGTGGGAGGATTCATGCATGGACGCGGCTGTCCTCTCTGATGGGACCATCAAGCGCCTGGTGCGGGAGGGGCGCATACGCATCGACCCCTGGGACGAGGAGATGGTGCAGCCGGCGAGCCTGGACCTTCGGCTGGGCCCGTCGTTCAGGGTGTTCCACAACCACCGCATCCAGACGATCGATCTCGCGCGACCGCCGAAGGATCTGACCGAGCACGTAACTGTCAGCTCGGAGGAGGAGTTCGTGATTCACCCCGGCGAGTTCGTCCTGGGAGGAACTGCGGAGTGGGTGCAGCTGCCCGACGATGTGGTCGCGCGTATCGAGGGCAAGGCGCTTGCGTTGGACACGCCCGTCCCAACACCAACGGGCTGGAAGACGATGGGGGACCTGGAGGTGGGCGACCTCGTCTTCGATGCCAAGGGCCAGCCGACCGCGATCATCGACGCCACCGAGGTCCTGGAGAACAGGGAGTGCAGAGAGGTGGAGTTCTCGGACGGCACAACGGTCGTCGCCGATGTCGACCACCGCTGGGCGGTGCTCACCAAGTACGAGCGGCGCTATCGCCTGCCCCCGCGTGTCCGTACAACGCGCGAGATCGGGCAAACCCTCAAGCGGGGGGCCGAGTACCAGAACCATGTTCCACTTGCCGCTCCCGTTGAGTACTCGCGAGTTGGATTGCCAATAGATCCCTACGTCATGGGCGTCTGGCTCGGCGACGGTACGACTGCGAAGGCAGAGATCACCTGCGCTGACGAGCCGATCCTTCGTGAGCTCGAGCTGGCCGGATACGCCCCTCAGCCCCAGCGCACCCGCCGTCTTGTCTACCGCATTGGCGGCGAGGGTCACACGCGTGATCCGGAGAGCGGAAGGTACGTCCGAAACGGCTCGCTCAACAGCCGCCTCCGGGACCTCGGACTCTTAGCCGGAAAGCTGATCCCCGAGAAGTACCTCCGTGCGAGCGTCGCGCAGCGTCAAGCGCTGCTCGAAGGACTCATGGACACTGACGGCTACGTCGACCGCTTCGGGCGGTGTGAGCTCACGACGGTAAAGCCGCGGCTGGCGGAGCAGTACCGCGAGCTCATCGCCAGTCTCGGCTTCCGCCCAGTAGTCGCCGTCAAGACCGCGATGCTTGACGGTAGAGATTGCGGCCTGAAGTACGACGTCACGTTCACACCCGATCGGCCGGTGTTCCGGCTGCCGCGAAAGCTCGCTCGTCAGAAGCGAGTCGGCAAGTTCCACCGGAGCCGAGGGATCGTCGACGTGCGCCCCGTGGACAGCGTCCCTGTCCGCTGCATCCAAGTCGCCTCTACTCGCGGTCTCTTCTTGATCACCCCCTCCTTCATCCCAACCCACAACAGCTCGCTCGGGCGGCTCGGATTGATCGTGCACGCGACGGCCGGCTTCGTCGATCCAGGGTTCGAAGGCACGCTGACTCTCGAAATCACGAACTTCAACAGCGTCCCCATCGTCCTGCGGCCGGGCCTTCCTATCGCCCAACTCTCGTTTCTAGGCCTCGACCGGCCGGCCGAGGTGCCCTACGGGCACCCCTCGCTCGGAAGTCACTACCACGGCCAGGTTGACGCGACCGAGTCTCGCTACGAGGGCGGCCGGGGACCTCGGAGGCGCTCCGGCTAGAGCTGCCGTTCCGCGGGGCTCCCGCGTGCCCGCAAATAGCGAAGAAAAAGGCCTCAAGTTCCTCCCCAGGGTGCCGATAGGGAGCCTGAGGATGGAAATGGAACACCACGAGGAGCAGACCCACTTCGTCAAGCGCGTCGTTCTCCCGAGCGGGAAGACGATCGAGGTCGTGTACTTCCACGACGGCGTCGACGCGGATGCTCCTGTGCAGGAGGCCACCAGGGCCGAGCCGGACCAGGCGCTGCACGTCTGCCTCGACTGCAGCGGGGAGCTCGTCTACCCCGTCGAGTGGGAAGAGGCCGGCCCGGACAACTGGAGCGTGCTGCTCCACTGCCCCAACTGCGAGCTGTTCCGCGACGGCGTCTTTGCGCAGGACACCGTCGAGCGCTTCGACGAGGAGCTCGACCGCGGCGCCGACGCCCTGGCCCGCGACTACAAGCGCCTCATGAAGGCGAACATGGCCGAGGAGATCGACCGCTTCGTCGGCGCGATCCAGGCCGACGCCATCCTCCCTGAAGACTTCTAGTAGGAAGTTGGACCAGAGCCCGCCGTTGCGGCATGGACGCCGCCGGCGGCGGCTTCACGCATAGCGTTCGACGACCCCGTCGGCGACGAGGTCGAGCGCTTCTCGCCGCGACCCCGGCAGGTCCAGCCCGCCGAGGGCGGCCTTCGCCTCGGCGACGTGCGCGAGCGCCTCCGCGCGAGCCTCGTCGAGGACGCCGGTGAGGGCGATCCGGTCGCAGACCGCGCCGGCCTGCGCGGGCTCGGTCACCACCTCGCGCAGGTCGAGCTCGCGCAGCTCCGGATCGAGCCGGCGGGCGAGGATCAGCGGCAGCGTCACCGTGCCGTCGAGGAGGTCCGTCCCCCGGGGCTTGCCGGTGCGCTCGGGCGGCCCGGCCACGTCGAGGACGT
>JBJMLJ010000490.1:0-9941 GCA_045805365.1 Thermoleophilaceae bacterium | reverse complement strand
TCACGTCGCTCGGCGAGAACCCGGCCCGCTCGGCCGCCTGCTGGGCGATCCCGCCGGCGACCATGAACAGGTCGATCGCGACCAGGGCGACCTTCCGCTTGCCGCGCTGGAGCACGAGCGCCCTGGCGAACAGCCGCGTGTTCTGCCCCTTCCCGAACCGGTCCGCGCGCGTCCAGCCGCCGAGGTAGTAGCCGGTCCGCGGCGTGATGTCGGCCCGCCCGGCGCCTGCTCGCAGGCTCGCCGCATGGGCCGGCGCGGCTGCGGCGAGCAACCCCACTGCCAGCAGCGCGAGCACGACTGAGCGGCGTAGCGTCACGGCGCGCGCGAGGGTACCGTGGCGCACCCGGGCGGGCGCCGGTCCTCAGAGGATCTGCACGTCGGCGTTGTCGCCGACGACGAAGCGGTACGCCTTCGGCAGCGCCGGGCCGCGCTTGATCTCCACGTTCTTGCCGATCAGGCTCGCCTCGATCCGGTACTCGAGGTGGCGGATCGCCGAGCCCGACAGGACGATCGAGTGCTCGAGCTCGGCGCCGGTGATCTCGACCTCCTCGCCGATGGCCGTGTAGGGGCCGATGTAGGCGTCGGTGATCTGGCTGCCGCGGCCGATGATCGCCGGCCCGCGCACCGTCGATCGCTCGAGCCGCGCGCCGGCCTCGACGACCACCCGGCCCTCGACCCGCGAGTCCACCAGCTCGCCGTCGACGCGCTCGCTCAGGTCGTCGAGGATCAGCCGGTTGGCCTCGAGCATGTCCTGCACCTGGCCGGTGTCCTTCCACCAGCCGTGGACGATGTGGGGGTCGACGCGCAGGCCCCGATCGACCATGGTCTGGATGGCGTCGGTGATCTCCAGCTCGTTTCGCCAGGACGGCTCGATGGAGCGGGCGGCGTCGAAGATCGCCGGCGTGAACATGTAGACGCCCACGAGCGCCAGGTCGGTCTTCGGCTCCTTGGGCTTCTCGACGAGCCGCGAAACCCGCTCCCCGTCCAGCTCGGCCACGCCGTAGTTCTCGGGGTCCGGGACCGGCGTCAGCAGGATGAGCGCGTCGGGGGCGTCGGCGCGGAAGGTCTCGACCAGGTCCTCGATCCCGTCGCGGAGCAGGTTGTCGCCCAGGTACATGACGAACGGCGAGCTGCCGAGGAAGCCCTCCGCGGTGAGCACGGCGTGGGCGAGGCCCGCCGGCTCGTCCTGCTCGATGTAGGTGATCTCGATCCCGAATGCCGAGCCGTCCCCGGCAGCCGTCCGGATCTCGTCACCGGTCTCGGGGGCGATGATGATCCCCACGTCCCGGATGCCGGCCTCGGCCATGGCCTCGAGGCCGTAGAAGAGCACTGGCTTGTTCGCCACCGGGACCAGCTGCTTGGCGCTCGTGTGCGTGATCGGGCGCAGGCGCGTGCCCTTGCCGCCGGAGAGGATGAGTCCCTTCAGCTGCTCCATTTAATAGCTGCCGCCGAGCTTGCGGTGGTCCCAGCTCACCACTCTCGTGGGAACGAAGTGGAGACCCACCCGCTTTCGCGCCTGCTCGCGAAACGCCTCCTTCGCCTCGGCGGCGCCGCCCGCGTAGCGGTCCACCAGGCCGAGGCCGTACTCGGCCACCTTCTCGGTCTCACGCTCGACCCGGACGTCGCACTCGAACATCACCCCGCGCAGCTCGTGGTACTGGACGCCGTCCTCGACGCCGATCGTCGCGCGCGGATCGCGCTCGAGGTTCTTGGCCTTCTGCGACTTGGCGTAGGTCCAGCTGCGCAGGTCGATCCCGTCCGGCACGTACCAGAGCGCGACCATGTGCGGCCGGCCGCTCGGCCCGATCGTGGCGCACTGCATGACCATCTGCTCGGCGAGGAAGGCCTCGACCTCCTCGTCGGTCATCGTGATCTGGTCGCGGCGGGAGGGCATCGGCTAGCCGGCGAGCGCTGGGAGTGCCCGCCGGCCGCCGATTTTCTCAGACCCGGCCTTACCCTCTGCTGCTCGCCATGAGCATCGTGGGGCTCAGCGGGCTAGTAGCCGGGGGAGCTCTGGCCGGCGCTGGCCGCGCTGCCCGAGCTCGTGCCGCCGCCTGCCTGGACGACGTGCCAGGTGAAGTGCTGGCCGCCGAAGGCGTCGGAGAATCCGTCGCCGGTGACCTTTCCCGGCTGGTCCTGGGTGAAGGAGTACAGGAGCTTGCCGTTGTAGGTGACCTGCTTGGTCCCGTCCGGGCGCTTCACCACGGCGAGCTTGTCCATGAGCGAGCCGCCGCGGGGAGCGCCGCTGACCGTGAGCGGCTTCCAGAACGAGGTGCACGATCCGGTGCAGAGGACCTTGCCGCCGCGCTCCTGGTTGGAGGCGTACAGCGCCCTCCCGCTCGAGTCGACGAGCACACTGCCCGCGCCGCCGACCTGCTTGACCGAGACGGTCTTCATACCGGAGCTCGAGCTGCCAGAGCTCGAGCCGCCGGAGCCGCCGCTGCCGCCGGAGCCGCCGCCGCCTCCGCAGGCGACGAGGGCGACGGACGCCGAGAGGGCGGCGAGGATGATGAGCAGTCGTTTCATGGGTGACCTCCGGGGTCGGGTGGTGGTGCTCTTCACCCACTGCAGACGCCTGCGCGCCGCGATCCTTCCCGACCCCGGGGATTGATGCGCACTCCACGCCGGCTCGATGCCGATCGCGCGGTGGAGCACCTGCCCCAGCTCTATCGCGCCGCCCGCGCCTGGTGTCGCTCACGCGAGGAGGCGGAGGACCTCGTGCAGGAGACCTTTGCGCGCGTGCTCGCCCGGCCACGGCTGCTGACGAGCGGCGACGAGCTGGGCTACATGCTCCGGGCGCTGCGGAACACGCTCGTGAGCCGGCGGCGAGCTGAGACCCGGCGCCCCGCCAGCGCCCCGCTGGTCGAGGAGATCGCCGAGGGGCATCGCTCGGGTGACGACCCGGCCGAGGCGGCCGAGAACCGAGAGCTGTACGCCGCCATCCACGAGCTCCCCGACGACTTCCGCGACGCGCTCGTGGCCGTGGACGTGGTCGGGCTCTCCTACGGCGAGGCCGCGCGGCTGCTGGGCGTCCCGGAGGGAACCGTGACCAGCCGGCTCTTCCGCGCCCGCGACCGAGTGGCCGGCAGGCTTCAGTAGCTCGCGAGGTCGAGCAGCTCGGCGCGGGTCGCCTGCCCGATGAGGACGCAGGTGTGTCCGCCGCGTCGCCAGGTCACGGTCTGCCGGCCGTTCAGCCGCAACCCCTGATAGAGGACCCCTCCCCGCACCGAGTCCCGCGTACCGTGAGGGCGATCGAGCGAGCCGTCGCCCACGATCACGTAGGCGATCCTCCGCCTCCCCTTCGCGTAGGAGACGACGGTGGCCCCGCGGCCGTCGAGCTTCGCGTAGCGCACGCCGACGGCCCGCCACCCGAACGCGCGCAGGAAGTCCGGGAAGGAGACGCCCTCGACGTCCAAGGCCAGCCTCGTCCGGCTGTCGTCGTAGCGGTGCGGGGCAGGCCCCGAGGGCGGCGGGATGGCCACCGAGGCAGCGTCCGCAACCGTTGGCGCGGCCGATCGACCGCTGAGAACCAGCACGAGGATCGCCGCGCCGGCGGCCAGCCCGCCCGCCAGCCCGAGCCGCGGCACGAGCCCGGAGAGCGGCCTGCGCCTCGCCCGAGGCCGCCGCTGCTTCTCGATCGCCGCCTCGAGCGACGCCGGCACCGGCTCACTCTCAAGCGCCTGCGTTCGGGCCACGGCCCCGCGCTGACGGTCCACCAGCTCCTGCAACTCCGGCGAGGCGGCCACGCGCGCCTCGACCTCCGCGCGCCGCTCGGCCGGAAGGGATCCATCGGCCAGGGCGCAGAGGTCGGCGAGATCACGTTCCGACATGCTCGAGACCGCGTCCCTCATGCTCGACTAGAAGCTACCGGCTCGCGAGGGGCGCTCTGCCGACGACTCGTCCCGCGAGGAACCCGCCCAGAAGCAGGACGGTTGCGGCTTCGGCGATGCGCACGGTCAAGATCGCCGTCGGGTCGTAATCGGGCTCCATGAACCCGAACAGCGGCGTCCGCTCGCTGATGTAGAGGAACACGAAGGCCGTCGCGGCAAGGGCGATGCCGCCCAGCGCCAACAGCGCCGGGGCCGCGCGGCCGACCCGACCGGGCAGCCGCTCGACCGGCGTCAGCAGGCCGATGCCGATCACGGTCGCACCCGCGAAGTTCAGAACGAACAGCGTCCCGATCGTCGGAATCGCCGAGTAGAGGCTGAAGTACTGCTGGAGGTGTAGGGCGCCTACCACCAGCAGCGCGATGGCGCCTAGGGTACGGACCAGCCACAGCGATTGCATTGTGGACCTCCTTGGATGGTCGACTTCACCATCAAGGACGCCGCGGGGCGGGAATCCTTCCCGCCGAGCTATGACCGGGCTGCGCCCGTCAGCTCCTCGGCGGCGTGGAGCACGGCCTCGCGCGCCTCCTCGGGCTCGAGCACCACGGCGTCGCCGGCCTCCTTGAGGATCTCGCGGCCCAGGTAGTCGTGGCCGGCGTAGGGGAACTCGACGATCACCGCGCCGTCCTTGAGCTCCTGGAGCACGGGCCGGTCCTCCCGCGCCCAGCGCGCCCGCTCGGGCGAGATCCAGACCTTCGCCATCCGCGAGTCCGGCACCTCGCCGGTGCTGGGCCAGCCCTGGATGTCCGGCTCCACTCCCTCTCGCGGCTCGAACTTCTCGTCGAGCACGGTCGCCTCGCGGATGCGGTCGAGGCGGAATGAGCGCGGCTGGTCCTTGGCCGGGTCCCAGCTGTGGACGTACCAGCCCTCGCGCCCGTTCATCAGCTTGTACGGCTCGACGCGGCGCTTCGTGAACTCGTCGAGCTCCTCCTTGTAGTGCTCGATCTCGAGCAGCCGACGCTGGGTGATGGCCCTGGTCACGACCTTGGCCACCTCGGAGTCGTCGCCCTTGGCGGTCGTGATCTGGAGGCCCTCCTCGGCCGGGTCCTGGCCGAGCGCCTTGACGATCTTCTTGCGCGCGGACTCGAGCGAGCCCTCGGGCAGGTGCTCGCCGAGCAGGTCGATCGCCGCGACGAGCGCCTTGGCCTCGAGCGGAAGCAGCCGGGCGGGGCGGGCGAAGTTGTCGCCGTAGGGCTCCGGGTCGACCTCGATCGTGTCGCCCTGCACCTCCGCGTAGAGGACGTAGCTGCCGCCGCCGAAGTTGACGACGTTGAGCACGTCGATGTCCTGGCGCAGCTCCTGCTCTGTGAGGTGGAGCTGCTCGCAGAGCTCGGCCACGTGGAGCTTGCGGGCGTCCCGCGCGGCGTCGATGAGGATGCCCGCCAGGGTGACGAGCCGGGCGAAGCGCTCCGGCCTGATCGGCGACTCGCCCTTGCCGTTCTCGTCGGCCGGCTCCTCGGGAGCGGCGACCCGGCGGCGGCGCGCCGCCGCCGCGACCTCGAAGTCCCCTGTGTGGCGCTCGACGACGAGAGCGACCCTCTCCTCCGCCTCCTCCATCAGCTCCGAAGGCGCGAGGATGCGCGCTCGCGGACCCAGCCCGAGCGCCCAGGAGACGACCTGGCGCGAGTCGGCGTAGTCGGTCTCGAACACGACCCCGTCGCCCTCCTCGGCGGGAGTGACCTCGCCGGCGTCGCCGAAGTGGCGCAGCGCCAGCCAGTCGATCCGCTCGGAGATCCAGATGCGGGCGGTGCCGACCGTGTCGCCGAGCTGCCAGTCGGTGCGGTCCGCGTAGAGGCGGGGGTCGAAGTCCTCGGGCCGTGAGAAGTCGTGCTCCGCCTTGGAGGCGTAGCCCACCTTGCCGCGGATGCGGGAGACGCGGAAGACGCGGATGTCGCCGCGCTCGTGCGAGTGGCCGATCAAGTAGAACTGCCCGCCGCGGAAGAGCAGGTGGTAAGGGTCGACCTTGCGCGACTCGGTCGCGTCGCGGCCGATCGTGTAGTAGTCGAAGACGATCGTCTTGCGGCGGAAGATCGCCGTCTCGACCTTGGACAGCCGTTGTGAGAGGTCGCGGCCGCCGGGGCTCGCGGTGACCGCCAGCGCCACCGAGCGCTCCTCGGGCGCGTCGAGCGGCGAGGCCTTGCCCCAGCTGAGCTGCTGGAGCGCCAGCCGCAGCGGCTCGGCATAGGCGAACTCGCCGTCGAGGAGCGACAGGGCGGCGTGCAGCGCGCCGAGCTCCTTGCTCGTGAACTCGATCGCCGGCAGGTAGAAGTTCTCCGGCGGCAGCGAGTAGTTCTCGGCCTCGTAGTAACCCTCGGCCGGCTTGTCGACCTTGAGCTGGATGCCGAGCGCCTCGAGCTCCGAGCGGTCGGCGTAGAAGCGCCGCGCGAAGGCCTCGTCGTTCATCTGCGAGTAACCCTCGACATCCTGTTTGATCTCGAGGGCGGACACCGGCCGCCGCTCTGCCATGAGGAACGAGATCAGCGAGAGTTGGCGGATCAGCTTCTCGGTGTCCTTGGCCATGGCCTGCACGAGGATAAGCGCGAAAGCCCGCCGACCGTTCCCCCCGTCCCCGCTATTTGCGGTGCTGGCGGCGGCCATGGTGGTCGCGGCAACCGCGGACGCCCGCGTGGACTCGGGCGTCAAGGGGACGGTCACGAGGAGCCCGACCCGTCCGGTGTGCACGGTCGACGATCCCTGCGTCGGGCCCTACGTCACGACGGTCGGCATCCGCAACCTCCGCACGCGAAGGCTCCGGAGGGTGCGAACCGACAGCCGCGGCCGCTTCCGCGCGAGGCTGCGGCCGGGGCGCTACCGCCTGAGGGCCGCGAGCGGGCATCCCCTCCCGCGCTGCACGCCGGTCACCGTCCGCGTCCGCCGCCACCGCTTCAAACGCGTGTCGCTCGACTGCGAGACCGGGATCCGCTAGCTACGCGGCTTCGCGGCCGCTCTCCGCCGCGGGCGGCGCGAAGTAGGCCGAGCCCGAGATGCCGCGGTCGAAGCCCGACCAGCGCTCGCCGTCGGCGAGGCTCTTCTCGAGGCGGTCGAAGCTGCCCAGCGTGCCGCCGAGCTTGTCGATCGTGTGGACGAGCGTGGCCTCGCGCGTGCACGGCACCACCGGGCTGCCGTGCTCGAGCAGGCCGTGGTGGCTCAGGATGATGTGGAGCACGGCCTGCGCGTCCTCGCGCGTGAAGCCGTCGATCCCCTCGATCGCGCGACGAACCATGTAGTAGCCGATCGAGATCTCGCCGAGGAGCTTGCCGTGGTCGGTCAGCTCGATGGCGTCGCCGGTGGCCCGGTAGGCCTCGACCTTGCCGACGTCGTGGAGCAGGGCGCCGGTGACGGAGACGTCGCGATCGATCCCGGGGAAGCGGGCCGCCATGGCGCTGACCCCCTCGGCGACCGAGAGGCAGTGCTCCAGCAGTCCGTGGCGGTAGGCCTGGTGGTAGTACTTGGCCGCCGGCGCCTCGTGCCAGCGGCTGCCGATCTCCGTGTCCGGCCCGAGCAGCCGCCGCAGCAGCTCGCGCAGGTGGGGCCGCTGCACGGTGTCGATCAGGGCCTGGAGGTCGGCGGCCATCTTCTCCACCGGCGTCGACGGTCCCTGGTGCAGGTCGGCGGGGTCGTACTCGGCCTGGCTCGCGGCGCGCATGGCCTTGACCACCAGCTGCGGCCCGTAGCGCTCGTGCACCGAGTAGCGGCCGAGGGCGCGGACGACCGTCCCGGGCGCGCAGCACGGCTCGATCTCCTCGACCTCGTCCCAGATCATCGCCGCGATCGACCCCGTGACGTCGCCCAGCTGGAGCCGCAGGTAGCGCTCGCCGCGGCGGCTCTCCTTGTACGCGCGCTCGCGCACGACGAAGGTCGAGTCGACCTCCTGGCCGTCGACCAGATCGCGTACGAACTCCTTGGCGGTGCTCAGCTGCTGTTGGTCCATCGAGCGTGCCACGCTAGAACCGGTTCCGGACGGGATAGCCTCCACGCTCATGGAGTCGCCCCCCGGCACGAGGGCCTGACATGGGGGTGCTCGTCGCGGGCGGGACCGGGGCCCTGGGGGAGGCCGTGGTGCGCGAGCTGTCGGGCTCGGGCTACGAGGTCACCGCCACCTGGATCGTCGATCGCGAGCGCGAGCGGATCGAGGCGGATCTCGGCGCCGGCGTGGCCCTCGTGCGCGCCGATCTGTTCCACTCCGAGGAGACCGCCGCGGCCGTCGACGCCGTCCCGGAGCTCGAGGCCGTGGTCAACCTGGTGGGTGGCTTCGCCATGGGTCCGAAGGTCCACGAGACCGACCTCGCCGACTTCGAGCGCATGCTCCGGCTGAACCTGATCCCGGGGTTCAACCTCGCGCGCGCGGCTATGCCCCGGCTGGTGGAGCGCGGCGCTGGTGCCTACGTCGGGGTGTCGGCGCGGGCGGGGCTGCGGCCGTTCGCGGGCGCCGCCGGCTACGTCACCGCGAAGGCCGCCGTCCTCACCTTCGTTCAGGCGCTGGACGCCGAGTACCGAGCCAGCGGCGTCCGCTGCAACGCGATCCTGCCGAGCGTCATCGACACCCCGGCCAACCGCGAGGGTCAGCCCGACGCCGACTGGTCGAAGTGGGTGCCGCCCGAGGAGATCGCGCGCGTGGTCCGATTTCTGGTGTCCGAGGACTCGGCGCCCACATCCGGCGCAGCCATTCCGGTCTACGGCCGGGCCTAGGCCAGCGCGTCGCGCAGTCTCTTGTCGTAATCCTCGTCCGTGATCGAGCCCGAGGCGCGAGCCTGGTCGAGGATCAGCCGGATCGCGGCCTCGTAGCTCGAGCCCATCCTGTCGCGCGCCGCCTTCAGCCCGGACACCTGCATGTCGAGCATTCCGCCTCCACCGCCGAACGGGTTCATGGGGGAGGCCGCGGCCGCCTGCTGCCAACCCGCGGCGTCCGCTACGGGGCCCAGCTGGGCTCGCCGCTCGCGCTCGGCGGCTATCTCGGGCGGAGTGGTGAACACGAGCGCCTGGCCGGGCGGGCCGTCGTAGCGCTCGTCCGAGTCGAGCACGACCTCGGAGCCGTTGACGGCGACCTGGATCACGTCACCGGGCTGGGGCAGGCAGGAGGCGGGGGTCCAGGCCTTTGCCTCGAACTCCTGGCCGTTCGCACGCAGGACGAAGGTGTACTCGTGCACCCCGCGCTTGACCCAGAGTCCTCGCGAGTAGCTGACGATCTCCGCCTGCATCCGCTGCCCGGTGCGGAAGACCTCGCGCTTCCTGTCGATGTCCCCCCGGGCGAACGGTGAGTGCGCGCGCCGCGAACCCAGGTCCTCGACCTCGAATATCCCGGCCCCCCAGCCGCGCGGCACGCTCGGGTCGGGGGGCTGCACGCTGAAGACGTCGTAGTCGATCGCCTTCGGCTTGCCGGGGATGTAGGCGACGTCGACGATCGATCCCGGCTGAGGGACGCCGCCGACCATGAACTTGCCCTCCTGGGTTATGACAGCGCCCTGCTCGTCCGTGAACTGGAACGTCAGGAAGACCTCGTGGTGCGTTGTCATGCCGCCCTCGTCGGTGTCGTCGGTCGCGGTCGCCACCACGCGCTCGATCGTCGCGCTGGCGCGAAACCCTTCCTGCCACGGGTCCTTGCCGAACAGAGGCATGGGAGGTGCCCAGCATATGGGCCCTGTCTACGGCCGGGCCTGACCGTAATAGGCGAGCGCCCGCCGGCCGAGGTCCTTCGTCCCGGCGGCGTTCTGCACCGCCCCGATCGGCGCCGCGAGCAGCGGCAGAAGCCGGCCTGCCGCCCTCTCGGTGACCCGCTTGCCGGCGAAGCGCAGCAGCCGCTCGTAGATCCGGCGATCGCGGCCGCCGAACAGGGTGCGCTCGACGGTGGCCTGCGCCAGCGACTTGCCCATGCCGTCGAGCGCGTCGCGAGCCTCGACCGGCGTCGCGTAGAAGCCCGTGAGGGCGAGCAGCTCGGCGGGGCGCATCGGATCGGTCGGGTCGTATCCGTAGGCCGCCGCGATGAAGAAGACCATGCGGCTCTGGATCCAGCCGAGGGCGACGAGGTCGGCGGCCGCGGTGGTGAACCCGCCGACC
>JBJMLJ010000489.1:0-3353 GCA_045805365.1 Thermoleophilaceae bacterium | reverse complement strand
GTTGCGCTCGAGCCCGGGCTGCATCTCCTCACCGGAGGTGCGGATCGACTCGCCCTTGAAGAGCAGCAGCAGCACGACCGCGAGGCCGATGACGAGGATCGCGTCGCGGGCCCTGAGGTGGCGCCCGGGCGGCGGCTTGGGGATGTTCTCGGTCGGCTCCGGCATCAGAACTGGAAGTAGATGAACGGGGGCACCGCCTGGCTCGGCACCGTCGCGCCCACCAGGGCGATCACCAGCGCAAGCGCGACCCCCAGCGTGGCAGGCGACAGCTGGGCGGCGCGGACACGGAGGGCCTCGAGCGGCTTCGGCGGCAGCAGCTGGAGACCGATCGTGGCAACCACCGCCAGCACCACCGGGAAGGTGTAGAGCGTGGCCGGCCCCGGGCTGAACAGCCGTGAGATGAAGGTGCCGGCCAGGCTGATGCTCTCCGAGCGGAACAGGATCCAGCCGAGCACCACGAGGTTGAAGACGATCGCCCAGCGCAACCATGCCGGCGTGTAGAAGCGGCCGCGCAGCTGGCGCTCGACCACGAGCCCCACACCGTGCAGGCCGCCCCAGAGGACGAAGCCCCAGGCCGCCCCGTGCCAGAGCCCCCCGAGGAGCATCGTGATCATCAGGTTGCGGGCGGTCTGGAGCTTGCCGTGCCGGTTGCCGCCGAGCGGGATGTAGAGGAAGTCGCGCAGGAAGCGGGACAGGGTGATGTGCCAGCGGCGCCAGAAGTCACGGAAGCTCGTCGCCCGATAGGGGCTGTTGAAGTTGCGCGGGAAGACGATCCCCATGAGCAGCGCCACGCCGATCGCGATGTCCGTGTAGCCCGAGAAGTCGCAGTAGATCTGGGCGGCATAGCCGTAGGCGGCGAGCCAGGCATCGGGCGCGTGGTAGGCCTGCGGCACGCCGAACACCGGGTCCACCAACTGGCGGGCGAGGAAGTCGGCGATCGCCACCTTCTTGACCAGGCCGATCGCGATCAGGACGACGGCGGGGCCGACGGCCACGTCGCGCGGGTCGCGAGGGGTCTGGAGCTGCGGCAGGAACTCGCGCGCCCGGACGATCGGCCCGGCGACGACGTGCGGGAAGAAGCTCAGGTAGAGAGCGACGTCGATCGTCTTGGCCGGCTCGATGATCCGCCGCTTGACGTCGACCACGTACGAGATCGCCTGGAAGGTCCAGAAGCTGAGCCCGACCGGCAGCGCCAGCGAGACCAGCGGCAGCGGCATGCCGAGGCCGAACGAATCGAGGAAGTCGGCGATCTGCTGGCTGAAGAAGCCGTAGTACTTGAACAGCCCCAGGACCCCGAGGTCGATGGCGACCGTGGCCGCGGCGATCTGCTTGCGCCGGCGCTCGGTGGGAGCCCGGTGCACCAGCTGGGCGCCCGCCTGGTTGGCCATCGCCACCCCGAAGAGCAGGAGGCAGAACCGCACGCTCGCGGCGGCGTAGAAGACGTAGCTCGAGGCGAGGATGAACGGCTTCCATAGCCGCGGTCGGGGCATCAGCGCCCACGACAGCGCGAGCACGATCGGGAAGAAGATCGCGAACTCGAAGGACGGGAAGACCAATGCGGGGCGCGGCACGCTACCGAACCGGATTGCCGTGTGAGACATTCCCGCGCGTGTTGCGGGCGGCACCAGTGGCGGGGGCGGCCCTGGCGCTGCTCGCTCCCGCCCCCGCGATGGCCGCCTGCGGAGGGACGAAGTACTTCCACGCGCGAAAGCACGTCGTCCGCGGCCGCCCGCCGCTCGCGATCGGCGACTCGGTGATGCTCGGCGCGGCCAGGAACCTGGCGGGCGCGGGCTTCGACGTGGACGTGCACGGCTGCCGCCAGATGGGCGAGGGGCTGAGGGTGATGGCGGCGCGCCGGCGGGCCGGGACGCTGCCGCGGATCGTGGTCGTCGCGCTCGGGTCGAACTGGGTGATCAGCTCGTCCGAGATCCACCGGGCGCTGCACATCGTGGGCCGCCACCACCTGCTCGGCCTCGTGACGCCACGCGAGGAGGGCGGGGGATCAGGGTCGGACGCCGCGGTCATACGCCGCGCCGGCCGCCACCATCGCCAGCGGATCCGCGTTCTCGACTGGGTCCGCTACAGCGCCGGCCACGGCGGCTGGTTCGCGCCGGACGGCCTCCACCTCGGGCCCGGCGGCGCCGCCGGCCTGACCCGGCTCCTGCTCCGGGTCATTCCCCGGGTCCACCCGCGCCGCGGACCGTGGTCGGGCGGCGGACGGGTAGGTCCGCTCGGCTTCACGGTCAGGCGCGGAGCGATGAGGAACCCGGTGCTGATCGTCAACAAGGGCTGTCTGGGCGCCCGCCGGATCGAGCTTCGGCGCAGCAAGGTCCGGGCGCTCCACTTCGGCCGGGACGGCAGCTTCGCGCTTCGGATAGGCGGCCGTCGCCGGAGCATCGGGCTGCGCGGGCGCTTCAGACGGCGCGACCTCGTGAGCGGGGTCCTCCGCGTGCGCAAGGGCCGCCGCTGCGACACCGGCCGCGTCCACTGGTCGGCCCGGCCGGGCCGGCCGCGGCGGCGGAGCGGCGACTGGAGCGGGACGGACACGAGCGGCAACCGGCTGACCTTCTTCTTGCCCGGCGACCGGCTCAGCCTCGGCTCGTCGCGCCATCGGGCGCTGCGCGGTGAGCTGCCCCTGACCTGCGCCGCCGCCGGGCCGTTTTCGTTCCGGCGCCCGGTGCCGATCCTGAAGGGCGCCTTCGGCGTGCGCCGCCGTCTCCGCGACGGCTCGACGCTCCAGGTGAACGGCCGCTTCCTCGCCGCCGGCCGGGCGGCCGGCACCTGGCGCCGCTCGTTCCCGGGCGGCTGCGACTCGGGTGTGGTTGCGTGGACCGCGCGGCGCTAGCGCGATCCGCTAGCGGACGATTCGGTCCTTCCTCATCGCCCTCTTGACGATCGAGGCGGCCAGCGATGCGCCGGCGGTCGCCAGGTGGATGCCGTCGCCCTGGCGCACACGTTTCCGGCGGCCGTGGATCTTCATCGTGGCCCGGTAGCGGCCGCCCGGGGTGAAGACCTTGTCGAGGTGGATCAGGCGGACGTCGCCGCGGGCGCGGGCCGCGGCCATCCGGAGGGCCTTGTTGACCTTCGGGTAGATCGGCCGGTAGGGCCCGCCGCGGGCGGCGGGCAGCAGCAGCCAATAGACGTGGCCGCGGCCGCCGCGCGTGTATGAGGCCATCATCTGGCCGGCCCGCCTCGCGTACTCGGCAATCCAGGCGCTGCCGCAGCAGGTGGCCGTGGCGCCCGACGGGGTGCGCATGTCGAAGCCGTCGTTGGCGCCGATGAAGACCACCGTCACGTCGGGCCTCAGCCGGCGCGCCTGGCTGCGGGCGTGGCGGCGCCAGTCGAGTGAGTGC
>JBJMLJ010000488.1:0-4173 GCA_045805365.1 Thermoleophilaceae bacterium | reverse complement strand
GCACGTCACCTAACGCCTCCGGGCTGGCCCATAGGTTGCACCTGTGAGCATGCAGGCGAGCGCGGCGGCGTACATCTTCGATCAGACCAGCACCTTCGAGGGCTGGGCCGACGAGGAGTGCCATCGCCATCTCGCCGCGCTCGGCATCGGCCCGGGCTGGCGCTGCCTCGACATGGGCACGGGGCGCGACTCGGTCACGCGCTGGCTCGCCGAGCGGGTCGCGCCGAGCGGGTCCGTCGTGACGGCCAACGCCGACAACGGCCGGCTCGAGCAGCTGGCGGCCGGCGGCGTGTCGGCGCTCGACGGCCTGCCGGAGGCCGACTTCGACCTCGCCTTCGCCCGCTCGCTGCTGGTTCACCTGCCGGAGCGCGAGCACGCGCTCGACTGCCTGATCGACGCGGTCCGGCCGGGCGGCTGGGTCGTCGTCGCCGACTTCGACTGGACGGTGTCGGGACCCCCCAGGCCCGACGACGACTCGCGCGAGCGCGGCGTGCGAACCCCGCTCCACTCGCCGGGCCTCCAGCTCACCCACGGCTCGCAGCTCGCCCGCACGTTCGCGGCACACGGCCTCGTCGACGTCGACGGCCAGGCGCTGATCGGCTACAGCCGCAGCGACGAGGTCAAGGACTCGCGCGTCTACTCGTTCACGATCGAGCGGCTGCGGCGGCGGATCATGACCTCCGGCCTCGCCAGCCGCGAGGACATCGACGACCTCTCCGCCCACCTGCCCCAGCGCGACTGGGTCGGCGTCTCGCCGACCATCTGGACGGCGTGGGGCCGCAAGCCGGTCAGCGCCTGACGCGGAAGCGCTTGGCGTACCGCCGCGACGCGTTCCCCGCCGGGTCCGTGGCCCGGACCCGCACGCGGTAGCGGCCGGCCTTGCTCAGCCTGCCGAGCCGGAAGCGGTTGACGCCGGGCCTGCCGCGCCGGCTCAGGACGCGAACGGTCCGCCAGCGCCCGTGGCGGCGGGCCGCGACCACGATCTTCACCGCGGCCCGCTCCGACAGTCGTGCCCGGAGCCTGTAGCGGCGCCGCTTCCCGCGCCGGGCCCGCAGCCCCGACAGCCGCGGCGCCACGCAATCCACCCGCGGGCCGAGGTAGGCGCAGCGGATCCCGCCGACTCGCATCCGCTGCGGGTGGTCGCCGACCGGCACGCTGGCGACCTCCTTCTCCTTCGCGTACGAGACCACCGACACGCGATCGTTGCCGGCGAATGAGATGAAGCAGTACTTCCCGTCACCGCTGTTGGTCACCCAGTACGGCCGCTCCCCGCGGGCCGCGATCCGGGAGCCGAAGGTGGCGCGCGAGACGATCGCCGCGTAGTTGGACATCGTCCCCGCCACGCAGAGCTTGTTGCCCTGCGGGTCGATCGCGATCCCGTGATGGGCCGAGTCGAGGATGTAGTCCTGCCGGCGCAGCTTCTTGGTCGCCTCGCTCACGGGGAGGTGCGCGACCCGCAGCACCTTGTTGTGGGGGACGTCGTACTCGATGAAGCCGTGCAGGAAGGAGATCTGCATGTAGATGATCCGCTCGCCCGGCGCGATCGCCATGGGCCGCACGGCGTCGCTCATGTTCGGGTATCCGGCCTCGGCCAGCTTCTGGCCCATCCGGACTCGCCTGAGGATCTTGTGCGTCCTGGCATCGACGATCTGGAAGTAGCGCTCGCCCTTGGTCTCGTTCTCGAGCGGCGGATCGTCGGTCGCTGTGTAGACGCGGCCGATGCTCGCGTGGAAGATGAGCCTGCCGTCCCTGGAGAAGTTGCTCTCGTGCGGCGAGTCGCCCGAGGGGAACCGCCACGCCTCCTTGCCGGTCGCCGTGTCGATCGCGTGGACCACGTTGGCGGTCGACGCGGAGACGAGGAGCGTCCGGCCGTCCGGCGAGATGGCCATGTGGTCCGAGCGGTAGCCGTCGACCTGGAAGCGCCAGGCGATCTTCCGCGTCGCGAGGTCGATCGCGACCACGTCCTTGAAGCTCGGCCGGGAGACGTAGAGGAAGCGGCCGTCGTGCGAGGTGAAGGCGTCGTCGACGTACTGGTTATGGCCCTCGCCGATGAGCAGGTTGATTCCGGTGAAGAACCCCGCGGCCGCCGGGTCGGCCATGATCTCCGCCATCCGCTGGTCCTTGTCGGGAACGATGTTGAGGCGGATCAGCCGCTTGAACGAGTGCCCGTCCAGGACATCGGCGGTGCCGTCCCAGTTGTTGCCGACGACGAGGACCTGATGCGTCTTGGGAGCGGCGGCGGCGCTCGCCGCGAAGACGAGCGCAAGCGCGGCGGCGGCGAGGAGGCCCCCGATGAGTCTCATGGCCCGCGATCGTACGCAGCGGCAGGCTAGGCCGCGCCGTACTCGTCATGGCGCCGGAGCCAGTGCGACTGCTCGCCCTCCTCGTGGCGCCCCATCGGCGTCCGGTCCAGCAGGCCGTAGTAGGCCATCGCGGGCTCGAGGCCGCGGGCCGTGCTGACGTAGGTCCTGTAGACCGTCCCGTCCTCGAGGGCGTAGGCGCTCAGGCCGGGGCCCTCCGCGACGTACCCGGCGACGTCAGTGCCGGACCTCTCCGCCATCTGCTCGACGGCCGGCGGAATCTCGCCCTCGAGGAAGGGCTTCAGCTCCTCCTCGGTGTTCACGAAGCCGAGGTCGCGGTGGAAGTCGCTGCCGACCGTGGAGGCCCAGTTAAAGCTCCAGCCCATCCGATCCCTGTAGGCGAGCAGCCTGTCCAGCGGGGCGCGCGAGGTGCACATCAGGGTCACGTCGCGGGCCTTCAGGTGGGGGACCTGGGGGTCGAGCGTGTCGGCGATCGACGAGCAGACCGTGCAGCCCGCCTCGTAGGGATCGCCGAACATGAAGTGGTAGATGAGCAGCTGCGAGCGGCCGTCGAAGAGCTCGGCCAGCGACTTGGTGCCGTCGGCCGTCTCGAAGCTGTAGTCGTTCTCGACGGGGACCCAGGGCAGCTCCAACCGCTTGCCCGTGAGCTCGTCGTTCCGGCGCGTCAGCTCCTTCTCCTGCTCGAGCAGCGCGTCGCGCTCCTTCTGCCACTCCTCCTGCGTTCCGATCCTGTGCTCGGTCATCGAGCCACCTCCTCGTATTCGTCGTGGCGATGCCACCAGGACGCCGGGCCCTCCTCGTTACGACCCAGCGGCGCTACGTCCAGGTAACGGTAGGTCCCGATCAGCTGCTCGGTGCCGCGGTCGTAGGTGGAGTAGGTGTGGTGCACCACTCCGTCCTGGATCGCGAAGGCGCTCAGTCCCTCGCGCTGCGGCCATGGCGGCTGGTCGACATGCTTGAAGTTGTATTCGGCCCCCTCCGTCTGCTGCTCCTCGGTGAAGGCGGCGCCGAAGTCGTACTTGAAGTCGCTGCCGAGAGACGAGACCCAGGGAAAGCCCCAGCCCATCCGCTGCTTGTAGGGGTGGAGCTCCTCCAGCGAGGCGATCGACTCCGCCACCAGGGTCACGTCGTGTCCGTTCAGGTGCGGGATCACGGAGTCGAAGTGGTCGGCGACGAACGAGCAGCCGGTGCAGCCCGGGTTCTGCTCGTCGACCCGGAACCCGAAGCCGAACATGAAGTGATAGACGAGCAGCTGTGAGCGACCGTCGAAGAGGTCGGCGAGCGTCTTCCGCCCCTCGTCCGTCTCGAAGGCGTACTCCTTCTCGACCGGCACCCAGGGCAGCCGCTCGCGCCGCCGCGCGAGCTCATCGCCCTGGCGCATGTGCTCCTTCTCGGCATCGAGCAGCTCCCTGCGGGCTGCAAGCCAGCCCTCTCGCGTTCCCACCTCGTGCTCGGGCATGGGGCTCCTCCTTCGTCTCCGTCGGCGGACACGGATATATAGTTAGCACAATGACTAACGATGTCTTCACCGCCCTCGCGCATCCGGTGAGACGCGGAATGGTCGAGAAGCTCAGCAGCGGCCCCGCGACAGTCGGAGAGGCGAGCCGGCACCTCGGCGTGTCCAAGCCGACTATCTCCCGCCACCTGAAGCTGCTCGAGGAGGCCGGGGTGGTGACCCGGGCGATCGACGGACGGACTCACCGGCTGACCCTCGAACCCGAGGCGCTTGCCGATACCGCAGCGTGGATCGAGGATCAGCGCGCGCGCTGGGAGCGCCTCTTCGACGTCGTCGGCGAGTACCTCGAGGAGCGGCGATGACCGAGCATCGCGAGCGCGTACTCCGGATCGAGCG
>JBJMLJ010000487.1:0-3665 GCA_045805365.1 Thermoleophilaceae bacterium | reverse complement strand
GTGAGGAACATCTTCATCTGCTCCGGGCTCGTGTTCTGGGCCTCGTCGAGGATGATGAACGAGTCGTTGAGGCTCCTGCCTCTCATGAAGGCCAGCGGGGCGACCTCGACGACACCGCGCTCCAGGTACTGGTTCACCCGCTCCGGCTCGAGCATGTCGTAGAGAGCGTCGAACAGGGGTCGCAGGTAGGGGTCGACCTTCGCCATGAGGTCGCCGGGCAGGAAGCCGAGCCGCTCTCCCGCCTCCACCGCGGGCCGCGTCAGCACGATTCGGTTGACCTCTCGCCGCGACAGCGCCGCCACGGCCATCGCCACCGCCAGGAACGACTTCCCCGTACCGGCCGGACCGATGCCGACGGTGATCGTGGAGTTCCGAATCGCGTCGACGTAACGCTTCTGGTTGACGGTCTTCGGCGCGACCTTGCTCGAGCGGTGCCGCCAGACCACGTCCTCGAGGATCGTGCTGGGCGACTCGTGGCGGCCGAGCGCCTCGGAGATCGCTTCGATCGTCCCGGGCGAAACGTCGTGGCCTTGGCCCACCAGGTCGGCGAACTCGCGCACGACGCTCTCCCCGAGCGACACGTCGGCCTCGGAGCCGTCGAGCGTCAGGACGTTGCCGCGCAGGAACACCTCGCAGTCGAGGTTGTCCTCGAGGGTGCGCATGATCTGGTCGTTTGCGCCCGCGAGCTCCGCGGCCACATCGTTGCTGAGCTCGAGCTGGGTTCGCACTAGGCCGTCAGCGCCTCCCGGACCATCTCGCTGACGCGCTTGCCGTCGGCGCGCCCCTGGACCTTCGGCATGACGAGCGACATGACCTTGCCCATCTCCTTGGGCGAAGAGGCGCCCGACTCGGCCACGGCGTCGCCGACGATCGCGCGGAGCTGGTCGTCCGGCATCTGCTCGGGGAGGTAGCCCTCGATGATCTCGGCCTCGCGCTCCTCCGCGGCGGCCCGGTTCTCGCTGCCGCCCTCGCGGTAGGCCTCGGCGGCCTCGAGCCTCCGCTTGCGCTCGCGCTGGAGGACCGCGACATCGTCGCCGTCGCCCTCCTTGGCCGCCTTCTGAAGCTCGTTGACGATCAGGCGCAGGGCGTGCACGCGCTCGCGGTCGCCGCCCTTCAGCGCGGTCTTCACGTCATCCTGCACCCGTTCCAGCACGGACATGGTTCAAGTGTAAGAGGGGGACGGGATCTCGATAACGACGGCGACATTCGACTGCTACGGGACCTTGGTCGACTGGGAGGGCGGGCTCGGCGGGTTCCTGTACGAGCTCGCTCGGCGCAACGGCGACGACGACCCCGGCGCGGGCCGTGCGCTCCGCGAGCGCTGGGAGGAGCTCCAGTTCGAGCGCATCCAGGGCGACTACGAGCGCTACGCGGACGTGCTCCGCGACAGCCTCAACGAGTGGACGAGCGAGCGTGGCTACCGCTGGAACGAGAAGGACGGCCACGCCCTGGTCCAGGCGATGCGCTGCTGGCAGCCGTTCCCCGACACCGTGCCGGCGCTGCGGCGCGCCAAGGAGGCGGGGCTGCGGCTCGCGATCATCTCGAACACCGACCGCTCGATCATCGAGCACACGCTGCGTCAGCTCGAGGTGGAGTTCGACGAGGTGGTCGTGGCCGAGGACGCCCACGCGTACAAGCCGTCGCTGGCGCCGTTCCAGCTCGCCCACAGCCGGCTCGGCGGCGACCCCGGCGAGATCCTGCACGTCGCCTTCGGCTTCAAGTACGACATCGGCCCGGCCAAGCAGATCGGCTTCCGCACGGCCTGGGTCAACCGCAAGCGCGAGGAGCGGCCGGGGCCGGACGAACCCGACTTCGAGTGGGACACGCTCTGGCCGCTCGCGGACGTGGCGGGGTAGCCGCGCCCGCATGAGCGACGGCACGCTGATCCTGCTGGCGGGCGGGCTGCTCGCCCTGGGGATCGGCGCGACGCTGGTGGCCGGCCAGCTGCGGGTCCCCGGTCTCGTGCTCTTCCTCGGCCTGGGGATGGTCATCGGCTCGGACGGCCTGTCGCTGGTCGACTTCGGCCACTCGCTCCATGACGTCGAGCTGGCCCGCCGGATCGGCGTGATCGCGCTGGCGCTGATCCTGTTCGAGGGCGGGCTCGCCGCCGGCTGGGACGAGATCCGCCCGGTCCTCTGGCCGAGCCTCTCCCTCGCCGTCGTCGGCACGGTCGGCACCGCCGCGATCGTCGGCCTGATCGCCGCCGTGCTGCTCGACCTGAGCACGCTCGAGGGCCTGCTGCTCGGCTCGATCGTCGCCGCCACCGACGGCGCCGCGGTCTTCTCGGTCCTGCGCGGGTCGAGCATCGAGCGGCGGCTGGCCCGGGTGCTCGAGGCGGAGTCAGGGCTCAACGACCCGGTCGCGATCGTGCTCGTACTCGGCCTGATCGAGGCCATCCAGCACTCCAGCTTCGGCCCGCTCGACATGGTCTGGCTGTGCGTCAAGCAGCTGGCGATCGGCGGCGCCGTCGGACTGGTGGTCGGACGACTCGCGAGCGAGGGCGCGCGCCGCGTCCGCTTCGCCTCGACCGGCCTCTACCCGGTGGCCTCGATTGCCGCCGCCGCGCTGGCCTTCGGCGTGGCCGACCGACTCGACGGCTCGGGCTTCCTCGCCGTCTACGTGGCGGGCCTCGTGCTCGGCAGCGCCAACCTGCCGGCGCGCCGCACGGTGGCCGACTTCCACGACGGCCTCGCCTGGGTGAGCCAGATCGCCGTCTTCTTCACCCTCGGCCTGCTGGTGTTCCCCAGCCGCTTCGGCGACGTCGCCGGCGACGCCCTGCTGGTGGCAGGAGTGCTGATGTTCGTCGCGCGGCCGCTGGCCTCGCTCGCGGCCACCATCTGGGCGCGCTTCTCGCTGCGCGAGTCCGCCCTGCTCGGCTGGGCCGGGCTGCGCGGGGCCGTCCCGATCGTCCTGGCGACGTTTCCGGTCATCGACGACGTGCCCCACGCCGGCACCTTCTTCGACATCGTCTTCTTCGTGGTGCTCACCTCGACGCTGATCCAGGGAGTGACCTTCGAGCCGCTGGCCAAGCGCCTCCGCCTGACGACCGACGAGCCGGCGCTGTCCCGGCCGCTGCTCGAGGTCGGCACGATCCGGCGGCTGGGGGCCGAGGTCGTCGAGTTCCCCGTCGGCGATGAGGACGCCGTCGTCGGAGCCGTCGTCCGGGAGCTGCGGCTGCCGCGCGAAGCGCTGGTCAACGTGATCGTCCGCGGCGACGAGGCGCTGCTGCCGCGCGGGTCGACCGAGATCGAGGCCGGCGACCGCCTCCATATCGTCGTCAGGCAGCCCCAGCGGGAGACCGTCGAGGGGCTGTTCGAGCGCTGGCGCTCGGGTCCGGTTCGCGAGCCCGACGAGATCGTGCTGCCGATGCACGGGCGGCAGCCGATCTTCAGCGTGCGACCGTGGAAGGACGAGTTCGGCGATCCGGGCTCGCCCGAGGCGGTGGAGGGAGTGGCCGTGATCCGCTCCTTGCGGATTCGTCACGGCGAGCCCGGGGCCTTGGTACAGCTCGAGGACGGCCGCTTCGCGGTGAGCGGCGAGGGCATCGTCGCCGCCGGCGGGCCCAGGCAGCTGTTTCGCTTCTGCCGCGACCGGATCCGGCGGGCGGGCGACGAGCAGGGGCGCGCCTGGTGGCAGGAGGTCGCAGGCGTGCTCTCGCAGCGGGT
>JBJMLJ010000486.1:0-7613 GCA_045805365.1 Thermoleophilaceae bacterium | reverse complement strand
CCCCTCCAGCCGGGCCACCAGCTCGGGGCCGAGCGCGACGCGCTCCAAAGTGGAGCCGAGGACGAACTCGCCGGGATGGAGGATGAAGGCGCCGCCGTCGTCTACCTCCACCAGTTCGGTGAGGTCCTCCTGGGCCTGCTTCGGGTCGATGAACGGCGTCGTGTCGTTGCGGAAGACACGGAAGTAGCGATCGACCCGAACGTCGACGGAGGACGGTTGAAGTGCCCCCTCGCCCAGCGGCTCGATCACTATCCCGCCCCTCTCGAGCTCCTCGCGAATCGACTTGTCGGAGAGCACCACTGCGCGGCTGAGCCTATAGGCGGAAGCCGACGCCCCAAGGGCCCGTTCCGGAGGCCCGCAAATAGCGAAGAAAAAGGCCTCAAGTTCCTCCCCAGGGTGCCGATAGGGAGCCTGAGGATGGAAATGGAACACCACGAGGAGCAGACCCACTTCGTCAAGCGCGTCGTTCTCCCGAGCGGGAAGACGATCGAGGTCGTGTACTTCCACGACGGCGTCGACGCGGATGCTCCTGTGCAGGAGGCCACCAGGGCCGAGCCGGATCAGGCGCTGCACGTCTGCCTCGACTGCAGCGGGGAGCTCGTCTACCCCGTCGAGTGGGAAGAGGCCGGGGCGGACAACTGGAGCGTGCTGCTCCACTGCCCCAACTGCGACGTGTTCCGCGACGGCGTGTTCGCGCAGGACACCGTCGAGCGCTTCGACGAGGAGCTCGACCGCGGCGCCGATGCCCTGGCCCGCGACTACAAGCGCCTCATGAAGGCGAACATGGCCGAGGAGATCGACCGCTTCGTCGGCGCGATCCAGGCCGACGCCATCCTCCCTGAAGACTTCTAGTAGGAAGTTGGACCAGAGCCCGCCGTTGCGGCATGGACGCCGCCGGCGGCGGCTTCACGCATAGCGTTCGACGACGCCGTCGGCGACGAGGTCGAGCGCTTCTCGCCGCGACCCCGGCAGGTCCAGCCCGCCGAGGGCGGCCTTCGCCTCGGCGACGTGCGCGAGCGCCTCCGCGCGAGCCTCGTCGAGGACGCCGGTGAGGGCGATCCGGTCGCAGACCGCGCCGGCCTGGGCGGGCTCGGTCACCACCTCGCGCAGGTCGAGCTCGCGCAGCTCCGGATCGAGCCGGCGGGCGAGGATCAGCGGCAGCGTCACCGTGCCGTCGAGGAGGTCCGTCCCCCGGGGCTTGCCGGTGCGCTCGGGCGGCCCGGCCACGTCGAGGACGTCGTCGAGGATCTGGAAGGCGACCCCGACCCGGACTCCGAAGCTCCCGAGGGCATCGGCCAGCGCCGGGCGGTCGCCGAACAGCGCGCCCAGCCGGCAGGCGGCCTCGAACAGGCTCGCAGTCTTGAGCCGGCAACGCTCGAGGTAGCGCTCCGCGGTCACGCTGTCGGACCAGGCGTCGGCGCGCTGCATCAGCTCGCCCCTGGCGAGCGCCGACGAGGCCTTCGAGAGCGCGCGCACGGCGTCCTCGCTGCCCGCCGCCGCGAGCTCCGCGAAGGCGCGTGAGAAGAGCAGGTCGCCGGTGGCGGTGGCGGCGTCGCGGCCGCCGTCGGCAAAGACGGTCGGCCTCCCGCGGCGCAGGGGCGCCCGGTCGAGCACGTCATCGTGGACGAGCGTCGCCATGTGCAGCAGCTCCACCGCTACGGCCGCGCGCAGCGCGGATTCGGCGTCGCCGTCGGCGCAGAGGAAGACGAGCAGCGGCCGGAGCCGCTTGCCGCCGGCGGTGAGCGTGCCGGCGGAGTGGCGGGCCAGCTCCGGGCCGTGGCTCTCCGCGATCTCCGAGAGCCGGGTCTCGGTCCGGTGGAGCAGCCGGGACAGCTCCGGCCCACCCGCGGCGATCACCTGCGCCAGCGGCGCCTCGGCCGTGTTCACGGCCGAGTCCCCACGTGGAGCGCGATGATGCCGCCGGCCGTGAGGAGCCAGCGAACCTCGGTCAGGCCGGCCTCGACCAGCTTCGCCGCAAGGCCGCTCGGCTCGGGGAAGCGGCGCACCGAGCTCGGCAGGTACGAGTAGGCGTCGGGGTCGCCGGCGAGGCGGCCGAGCTGGGGGACGACCCGGTCGAACCAGACGCGGAAGAACCAGGACAGCGGCGGCCTCTGCGGCGTCGTGATCTCGAGCACCACCACCCGGCCGCCGGCGGTCGTGACCCGGGCAAGCTCGGCCAGCCCGCGGTCGAGGTCCTCGAAGTTGCGGGCGCCGAAGCCGACGGTCACGGCGTCGAACTCGCCGTCGGCGTAGGGCAGGTCGAGCGCGTTGCCGGTCTCGAAGCGGATCTCGGGCGCCTTGCGCCTGGCGATCTCGAGCATCGACTCGGCGAAGTCGACGCCCACGACGTCGGCGCCCCGCCGGCGAAGCGCGATCGCCAGGTCGCCGGTGCCGGTGGCCACGTCGAGCGCGCGGGACCCGGGCCCGACCGCCGCGAGGTCGACCGCGCGCTCGCGCCAGCGCTGGTCCATCCCGACCGTCATGAGCGAGTTCATCGGGTCGTAGACCCGCGCGATCCGGTCGAACATCGCGCGAACCTGCGTCTCGGGGAGCGTCCCCGCCGCCTGGCCCGCCATCGGAGTTGCTAGTGGACCATCAGTCGCCGCTCTTGAGCGAGGCGACGTAGCGGACCAGCTGGTCGAACTCCTGCGGCTTCTGCTGCTGGAGCTTCGAGAAGTTGGGCATGAACGAGGGCGGATTCAGCAGCGTTCGCGCGATCGCCTGGCGTCCGAGCCGGTCGCCGATCTTGGTGAGGTTGGGGCCGAGCGTGTTGCCGTTCTCGCCGACCTTGTGGCAGCCGAGGCAGCCGGAGGCCGCCATCACCTCCTGGCCCTTCTTGAACTCCGGTTTGGCCTTGAGCGAGATCTCGCTCGGCGGCCCGGCGAGCGCTCCGAGCACGGTCAGGTAGGCCATCGCCGCGGTGGTCGCGATCGCGGCGGTCATCGCGATCGGGCGCCGCAGCGGGTGGCGCTCCGGGCCGCGGTCGTAGAAGGGCAGCATGAGCAGCAGGACGAGGCATATGGTCGGGATGCCCATCGTCGCCAGGAAGACGAGCGCCGGCGGCTTGACGACCCGCAGCAGCTCGAAGAGGAAGAAGAAGTACCACTCGGGCCGTGGCGTGTAGGTGGTGGTCGTCGGGTCGGCCTTGGGGCCGAGCTCGGCGCCGAGCACGACCGCGAGGGTGATGATGACCGCGAGCGTGACGCAGGCCATCGCCCCGTCCTTGGCGATGGCGTAGGGGAAGAACGGCTTCCCCTGGTTCTTCAGTATCGAGTATTCGCGGAGGTACTGCTCCTTCTCGCGGGCGTTCATGGGCTCAGATCTCCTCCTTGAGGAGGTCCTTCTTCTCCGCCTTGAGCCACGGCGGGGCGGTCGTGCCGAGCTTGGCCACCAGGTAGAGGTGGGCGCCGATCAGCGCGGCGATGAGGCCCGGCACGAGCAGCATGTGGATCGCGTAGAAGCGCGAGATCGTGGTTCCGCCGAACTCGGCGCCGGCGCGCAGGAAGTCGGCCAGGTAGGGCCCGATGATCGGCCCCGACGCGTTGATGTTCACGGCGACGACCGTCGCCCAGAAGGAGCGCTGGTCGAACGGCAGCAGGTACCCCGTCAGCCCCATCACCAGCGTGAGGACGATCAGGATCACGCCGATGATCCAGTTCAGCTCGCGCGGGTACTTGTAGGCCCCGAACACGAACGTCCTGCCCATGTGCAGGAAGATCAGGATGATCATCACCGACGAGCCCCACTTGTGCATGCCGCGCACGAGCTCGCCGAGGAAGACGTCGTTCGTGATGTGCGAGGCCGACTCGTAGGCGCGGGTCGAGTCCGGCTCGTAGTACATCGCGAGGAACACGCCGGTGACCGCCTGGGAGAGGAAGGCGAACATCGTGGCCGAGCCGAGCGTGTAGTACCAGTTGGTTCCCTTGGGGATCTTCCGGTAGAGGAAGCCGCGCAGGAAGGGGCTCATCCCCGTGCGCTCGTCGAGCCAGCCGACGGCGGAGGCGGTGGCCTCGGTCGCCTTGTCCTTGGTGCTCGGCGGAGCGGGCATGGCCCCTCCGTTGCCGCCGCCGTTGCGCCCGTTCCCCTCTCCGGGACGCGGCGGCGACCGCCGCAGGAACTTCGGGATCGGTGGCGATGGCATCTTCATGTCGTGGGCCTCGCTGGGTAGAGGTACTGCCACAGCCCGTCGAGGTGGTTGGACGGGTCGCGCGGCGCGAAGCGGTGCAGCTTCGAGTTGAGCGAGAAGCGCTCGCCGATCTCAACGCTGCCGTTGGTCACGCGCGTGTAGAAGCGGTCGAGCGGCCTGACCGGCGGCCCGCCGAGCACCTGCCCCTGGAAGCCGTAGATACCGCCGTGGCAGGGGCAGATGAACTTCTGGGCCGCCGACTTGTAGGCGACCGGACAGCCGAGGTGGGCGCAGCGGGTGGAGATCGCCACGTAGGGCTGCGGCTTCTCGCCCTTGATGACCTTGTCCTTCTGCTTGTTGAAGCGGCGGACGAAGATCGTCGTCTTGCCCGCGTCGCCGATGTTCGGCGCGATGTTGATCACGCGCGGGACGTAGTCGTCGGCGGTGAAGTCGCCCTCGGGACCGACCGGCTGCCAGCCGTTGTGGGTGGTCTTCTCGAACAGCGGCCCCAGCGCGAACCCTAGGGCCGGCAGGCCGAACGCCGCGGTCGCGATCCCGCCGACGGCCAGGGCCGTGCCCTCCATGAAGCGGCGCCGGGTGACCGTCTCGCCCTCGAAGGCTCCCGCAATGCCGCGGCCAGAGGTGTAGCGAGACTTCCGTTCTGGGTTCTGCGGAGGGCTGTCGGCCACGGGATTTGCTTCCTGGGTTTTACCGCGCGGAGGCCGTGCTCCTCAACATGGTGGCGGCCGGCACAATCGCGCTACGAGGCGGACGGCAGCCTATCGCGGGCCGTCGCGCGGGCACCGGGCCCACCGCCTCCGGAGAGGGCGCGCGCACTCGCCAGCCACAGCTCCTCGGCCAGGTCGGGGCGGTCCTCCGCGTGGGCCGCGGCCGTGAGCGAGATCAGGTCGGAGAGCTCCGCGACCGCCTCGAGGTCCCCGGCCTCCGCCAGGCGTGACAGCCCTAGCGCGTAGAGGGCGTCGCCGCCGAGCAGGCGCAGGTCGTCGTCCATCCGGGTGAACGCCCGCGGGGCGCCGTAGTGCAGCAGGTAGCCCTCGTAGACCGCCTCGAGGACGAAGAGGCGGCCCGGATCGTCGACGAGCGCCTCGAAGCGCGGCTGGCCCGGGTCGCGCACCGCGTGGACGGCAAGGGCGGGATCCACCGCGTCGACGAGCTCTGCGAGGACGCTCACGCCGCGATCTCCTCGAAGGCCTCGCGCGCCGCCTCGAGGGTGCGCTCGACCTCGGCGTCGCTGTGGGCGAGGGACGGGAACCACGCCTCGAACTGGGAGGGCGGCAGGTAGACGCCGCGGTCGAGCATCGCCCTGCAGAAGGCGGCGTGGGCGTCGAGATCGCAGGCCTTGGCGCCCTCGTAGTCGGTCACCGGCCGGTCGCTGAAGAAGGCGGTCACGAGCCCGGGGGCATGCGCAACCTGAACCGGTCCCTCGGCGAGGCCCTCCGCGAGCGCCGTTGTCAGGCGCTCGAGGCGCTCGTAGGCCGGCGCGTCCAGCAGCCGCAGGGTCGCCCGGCCGGCGGCGGTGGCCAGCGGATTGCCCGAGAGCGTGCCGGCCTGGTAGACGTCGCCGGCGGGCGCGATCCGCTCCATCAGCTCGCGGCGACCCGCGTACGCGGCCGCGGGCAGGCCGCCGCCGATCACCTTGCCGAGGATCGTCAGGTCGGGCTCGACCCCCTCGCGCTCCTGAGCGCCGCCGGGAGCCACGCGGAATCCGGAGATCACCTCGTCGAACACGAGCAGCGCGCCCGTCGCGTCGGCCCGCTCGCGCAGGAGCCCTAGGAACCCGCTCGCCGGCGGGACCAGTCCCATGTTCGCCGGGTACGGCTCGCAGAGGATCGCGGCGACCTCGGGGGCCACCTCGACCGCCTCGCGGTCGTTCCAGGGCACGACGATTGTGTCCGCCGCCTGCGCGTCGGTCACGCCCGGGCTCGCGGGGATCCCCTGCGTGGCCATGCCCGAGCCGGCATCGGCCAGCAAGCCGTCCACGTGGCCGTGATAGGCGCCGGCGAACTTGAGGACCTTGTCGCGGCCGGTCGCGGCGCGGGCCAGCCGGATGGCGCTCATCGACGCCTCCGTGCCGGACGAGGTCATCCGGACCATCTCGGCGCTCGGCACCCGGTGGACCACCTCGGCCGCGAGCTCCACCTCGGCCTCCGTGGGCGCACCGAAGCTGGTGCCTCGCCCGGCCGCCTCGACGACCGCGGCGACCACGTCGGGGTGGGCGTGGCCGGCGATCAGCGGCCCCCAGGACATGACCCAGTCGATGTAGCGGTTGCCGTCGACGTCGATCAGCTTGGCGCCCTCGCCGCGTGCCACGAAGATCGGCTCGCGGCCGATCGCGCGCATCGCGCGCACGGGTGAGTTCACCCCGCCCGGCAGGAGCTCCACTGCACGCCGGTAGAGCTCCGCGGAGCGGCTACCTAAGCGTGCTCCGCTTCCCACTTCTTGTGCTCGTCCGTGAAGTAGAGGAGGCGGATCTTCTTGAACTCGGTCGAGGAGTAGAGCGTGCGCCGGTCCTCGATGCCGCTGAACTCGGCGATCGAGTCGAGGATGGCGTCGCACTCCTCCTTCGAGCGGCCGTGGGCCATGGTGAAGACGGAGTAGGGCCAGTCCGGATAGGTGGGCCGCTGGTAGCAGTGGGAGATGCCGCGGAAGGCGGCCATCCGCGGCGCCAGCTCCATGATCCGGTCCTCGGGCACGCACCATACGCCCATGCCGTTGGCCGAGAACCCGGCGCGGCGGTGGAAGAGGATCGCCGCGACGCGCCGCAGGGCCTTGCGCTCGCGCATGGACTCCAGGTGGTCGAGCAGCTGCCGCTGCGAGATCCCGAGCTCGGCCGCCGCCGGCTCGTACGGCTCCACAAGCACCTGCATCGGGCCCTGGGTCGCGCGGATCACCGCGACGTCGAGGTCGGAGAGCTCGATCGGCACGGGGTCCTTGGGCTCCTCGGCGACGCCCGCGGCGGCGAGGGCGTCGGTGCCCTGCTCCATCTCCAGGTCCATGCGGATCTTGAACAGCCGCAGCGTCGGCAGCTGGCGGATCGACTCGGCGCCGGTCAGCCGCTGGAGCACCTCGAGCGTGCCGTCGATGCCGAGCTGCGAGTCCGGCTCGGTCGCGATCGTGAACCAGAAGTTGAAGTCGTGATTGCGGAGGTAGTTGTGCGAGACGCCCGGGTGGGAGTTGATCAGCTTGCCGGCCTCCCAGGGATTGTCCGTGTCGATCCTCGCCGCGACGAGCATCGACTTGTAGCCGAGCACCCGCGTGTCGAAGATCGGCGTCAGCTCGCGGATGATGCGCTCGTCGAGCAGCCTCCGGGTGCGGCTCATGACCTGGTCCTGATCGACCTCGGCCAGGCGCGCGACCTCCGCGAACGGCCTCTCGGCCAGGGGGAACTTGCCCTGGAGCAGGTTGAGCAGCTTCTTGTCGAGCTCGTCCAGCGGGACCGCCGCGCCGTCCTTGCGCGAGCGGACCT
>JBJMLJ010000485.1:0-6277 GCA_045805365.1 Thermoleophilaceae bacterium | reverse complement strand
GAGCACCTCCCAGTAGCGGATCGTCCCGCGTGCGTGGCTCGCTATCTGACCGGCGAGTGAGCCATAGCGGCCGTAGTCGCTCGGCGAGCACTCGCCCGGGTCGGGCCCCTCCGGACAGGTGGAGAGCGGAGTCGGCGTCGCCCGGAGCACGCCGACCACTGGGAGGCCGTACTGCCGCGACAGGGCCTCCACCCGGTCGAGCCCGATCCAGTCCGGCTGCGGCCGCCAGGCCCCGCCGGCCTCGAAGATCGGGGCCATCTCGACGTCGAGGCGGATGAAGCTGCTGCCCATCGCCTTCGCCTCCGCGAACATGCGCTGCTCGAGGGCGGGCGGCGTACAGCAGGTGTAGATCATCGAATGGGCCGAGTACGGCCGAGGATCCGCCGCTCGGCTCGCCGGCGCGATCGAGCATCCCAATAGCGCGGCCACCACGAGCGTCGCGGCCGTGCCACAGAGGATGCTCGGAGCGCGGGCCCGCCCCACGCGATCACGCTACGCCTGATCCGGCCGCGGCACAACGGCCAGATAGACTCCGGGGCAACTAGAACAGGGGTGCTCGCGGGAAGGCGGGCTGAGATAGCGCCCTCGATCGGAATCGCCTGGCGCTGACCCTTCGAACCTGTGGGGTAATGCCCGCGGAGGGAGTCATGCAGACACAGGCCGAGGCTCCCGAGAGGGAGCCTCTCTCGGTACAAGGGACAGGCGTCGAGTTCGTCAGCGTCAGCCGGCGCTACCGCGGCGGCCGGCGGCGCGTTGTCGAGGCGCTCGAGCGGCTCGACCTCGAGGTCGCCAGCGGCGAGGTGGTCGCCGTCGTCGGCCCCTCGGGCTGCGGCAAGTCGACCCTGCTCGAGCTCGCCGCGGGCCTCCAGAAGCCGGACGAGGGCAGCGTGCGGGCGCCGAGCTGCGCCTACATGCCCCAGCGCGACCTGCTGCTCCCCTGGCGCGACGCCCTCGGCAACGCCGCCCTCGCCCTCGAGTGCGAGGGCGTCCGGCGGAGCGAGGCCCGGCGGCGCGCGGCGCCTCTGTTCGAGCGCTTCGGGCTCGCCGACTTCGAGCGCGCGCGGCCCGCCGACCTGTCAGGGGGGATGCGCCAGCGGGTGGCGTTCATGCGGGCCCTCCTGCCCGGCCGCCCGGTACTGCTCCTCGACGAGCCCTTCGGCGCCCTCGACTCGATCACGCGGGCCTCCATGCAGGTCTGGCTCGCCGACGCGCTGGCCGAGGAGCCGCGCACCGTCCTGCTCGTGACCCACGACGTGCAGGAGGCCGTCTTCCTGGCCGACCGCGTGGTCGTGCTGTCGCCGCGACCAGGGCGCGTCGTGGCCGAGCTCGACGTGGACCTGCCGCGGCATGGCGATCGCCGCGAGGTGGTCACCGATCCGGACTTCACCCGGCTCGAGCGGGCGGCGCTGGAGGCGCTCGAGGCATGAGGCGCTACGCGTTCGCCGCGCTGCTGCTCCTGCTCTTCGTGCTCGCCTGGCAGGGCGTGGCGTCCCTGCACTCGGTCGACGACCTCACGCTGGCCTCGCCGGTCGAGACCTTCCGTGCCCTTCGCAGCGATTGGTCGCTCCTCATGGACAACGCCCGGGTCACGCTCGTCGAGGTCCTGCTGGGACTCGCGATCTCGGTGGTCGCGGGGGTCGGCTTCGCCATCGCCATGCACATCTGGCGGCCGCTGCGCGAGGCGGCCTATCCCCTGCTCGTCGCCTCACAGGCCATCCCCATCGTCGTGCTGGCCCCGATCTTCGTGCTCGCCTTCGACTACGGCATGGGGCCCAAGCTCGCGATCGTCGCGCTGATCTGCTTCTTCCCGCTGACGGTCAACGTGCTCGACGGCCTGCGGAGCGTCGAGCCCGAGCTGCTCAAGCTGATGCGCAGCCTCGGGGCCTCCCGGCTCCAGTCGCTGGTCAAGGTCGAGCTGCCGGCGACGCTCCCCTTCTTCTTCAGCGGGCTTAGGATCGCCGCCACCGTGTCGGTGATCGGCGCGGTGTTCGGCGAGTGGGCCGGCGCGGACGAAGGCCTCGGCCGCCTCGTCCTGTTGGGGAACAACCAGCTACAGACGCCGCGCGTCTACGCGGGCATCGTGATCCTGACCGTGATGGCTGTGGCCCTATTCGCGCTGGCGACGGTCGCCGAGCGCCTCGCCTGCCCCTGGAACCGAAAGGAGTCCCGAACCGCATGACGCGCCCCCTGCTCGCCGCGCTCGCCGCGCTCGCGGTGCTCGTCGCCACCGGCTGCGGCGAGAAGAAGGACGTGCTCGAGCCGAAGGGCTCGAAGGACCTCGAGCTGCTGCTCGACTTCTATCCCAACGCCGACCACGCCGGCATCTACGCCGCCGAGGCGGACGGCTACTTCAAGCAGGCCGGGCTCAAGGTGAAGATCCGCAAGCCGGCCGATCCGTCGGCGCCCATCAAGGACGTCGCGGCCGGACGGGTCGACCTGGCGATCTCCTACGAGCCGGAGCTCCTCCGCGCCCGGGACAAGGGCCTGCGCGTGATCGCCGTGGGCGCGCTCGTGAACAAGCCGCTGACCTCGATCATCTCGCTGCCCAAGGCCCACATCAGCCACCCGAAGGACCTCAAGGGCAAGCGGGTCGGCACGGCGGGAATCGACTACCAGACGGCCTACCTGCAGACGATCCTCGCCGACGCGAACGTCAATCCGAACTCGGTCAAGGAGCGCGACGTCGGCTTCAATCTGAACCCCGCCCTGCTGACGGGCAAGGTCGACGCCACGCTCGGCGGCTACTGGAACTACGAGGGCGTCCAGCTGCGCCTGGAGAAGCGGAAGCCGCGGATCATCCCGGTGGACAAGGCGGGGGTGCCGACCTACGACGAGCTGGTCTTCGTCGCCAACGAGGATGCACTGGGGCGTGACCAGGACAAGATCCGCGCCTTCATCGGCGCGGTCTCGCGGGGCGCGCAGGCGCTGAAGAGCGACCCGAACAAGGGCATCCAGGGTCTCCTGAGCGCGAACCCGGATCTCGACGCCAAGCTCCAGAAGACGTCGGTCAAGGAGACGCTGCCCTACTTCTTCCCGCCCAAGGGCAAGCCCTTCGGCTACCAGGACCCGGGGGCCTGGGACGAGTTCACGAGCTGGATGCGGGACAACCACCTCCTGACCAAGATCCCGAGCGCGAAGGGCGCCTTCACCAACAAGCTGCTGCCCGGATCAGGGCTTTAGGGCGCGCTCGACCGTCGGCCTGACCTCGCGCTCGAGTGGGGTCGGCGCGCCTCGCCGCCGCAGGTAGGCGGCGAGCGCGGCCGCCACGCTGTCCGGCGGCCGATCCAGCCCGAGCGGCCCGAGCAGGTGCTCGTGGAGCAGCTTCAGCTGCTCCGCCACCAGCTCGTCCCGGCCCGCCCGCTGCTTCGAGGCGAGCCAGAGGATCCAGTCCCAGAAGTGGTCATCGATCGCGGAGCGCGTCTCGGGACTCACGCGCCAGGGAGGCGCGGGCGGGTTGGGCCGGCCGGGAAAGAGGAAGTCGACCTTGACGGGGCCGCGCAGCATCAGCATGTAGGTCGGGAAGGGGCTCAGGCGGTCCCACTGCTTCGACAGCGGCTGGAGCGGCCCCACGAGGCGGGGCAGCGCGGACACGGCGGCATTGAAATCCGGCGCCTCGATATCGAAGTCCCAGTCCGAGAGGGCGGTCTCCTCGCCGCGGGCGCGGGAGCCCGACAGCTCGACCCCGGCGATCGCCGGGTCGCGTAGAAGGGCTTCGCGGACCGACTCTAGGACGGCTCGGTGTCCAGGTCCAGCGCCACCGAGTTGATGCAGAAGCGCTGGCCCGTCGGGCCGGGGCCGTCGGGGAAGACGTGACCCAGATGCGAGCCGCAACGGCCGCAGAGCACCTCGGTCCGGACCATGCCGTGGCTCGTGTCGTCCTCGAGCTTGACCGCGTCGGCCACGGCGGGCTCGGTGAAGCTCGGCCAGCCGGTGCCGGAGTCGAACTTCGAGTCGGAGCTGAAGAGCTCGTTGCCGCAGGCGCCGCAGCGGTAGATCCCGTCCTCCTTGGAGTAGGTGTAGGCGCCTGTGAAGGGCGGCTCCGTTCCCTTCTCCCGCAGCACCTGGTAGCGCTCCGGCGTCAGCTCCTCACGCCACTCCGCGTTCGTCTTCTCGATCTTCTCCATGCCTACGATGGTATTCGCAGCGCGTAGACGCCCGCCAGGCCCGCGAACTCCTCGTAGGGGGCGAAGAAGGCCCTGACCTCGTCCTCGGTCGCCCGCCGCCCGAGGCCGGCCAGCCGGCCGACCAGCTTGACGTAGGCGAGGTCGCCGGCCGGGATCTGGTCGTCCCGGCCCTGGCCCTCGAAGGCGAGCTTCTCGAGCGTCCAGGAGCCGACGTTGGGGATCGTCCGCAGCCGGCGCCAGGCGTGCTCGTGGCTGCGGACGAGGTCGGCGCGCCCGCTCGCCACCTCGCGCGCCGCCTTGACCATCGCGATGCAGCGCTTGGGAGCCAGGCCGCAGGCCGCCAGCTCTGCCGGGGCGCGGCCGGCGAGCTTCGCCGCCGACGGGACGTCGCGGAGGGTGCCGCAGGCGCTCGGCGCGCCGAACCGACGGACCAGCTTGCGCTGGATGCGCGCCGCGCGGCCCGACTCGATTAGCTGCTCGCAGATCGCCCAGGCGAGCGCCTCGAACGGCTCTGGACGGCGCCGGGGCCGCAGCCAGGGCTGCCTGCGGACCACGTGACCGATCAGCGGATCGCGGCGGAAGCGGCGCTGGAAGTCGGTCAGGTCGTAGTCCACGCCGAGGGCGAAGCGCATGCGCCCGATCGCGGCCTCGGCCGCCTCGCGGGTCGGCGCCTCGGAGTGGAGCCGGACGCCGCTCCGCGAGCCCCAGGCGTGCACGACCGCCGGCTCGCCCTCGACGTGGAGCAGCCGGACGAGCGCCTCGCCGCGGCGAAGCAGGACGCCGTCGCGGCCGGCGCCGGGCATGCGGTAGGGACCGAGCGGCAGGGCCTCCCGCTCGACGACCACGGGAGGAGCGCAGCCCGATCGCCGATCGGGCGAGCACCGCATCACGGTTAGCGCTTCAGCAGGTGGACGTCGACCAGGAAGGAGCGCGTCCCGGCGATCTCGAGGCCGCGCTCACGGCGCCTGCGAAGCCTCCGCACGCTGGGCGCGCCGCGCGGGCGGCGGATCACCCGGACGAGCATCCAGGCGGCCACCCCGGCCAGGAAGCCGACGCTCCCGGCCATGACCACCGCCGGGAGCGGCGCCGGCTGCGGGCGATCCAGTACCCGCGGCTCCGCCAGGACGGGGAGCGGGCGGACGTCTTGTTCGGCGGGCTCGGGCAAGTCGCGCGAGTCTACCCCTGCCCCCGGACTCAGGCGAATACGCGCTCGTAGACCCGGTAGCGCTTGACGATCTTGCCGCCCATCGCCTCCATGCCGCGGTTCATCGACTTGTTCGTCTCGAGGATCCAGCCCATCTCGCCCCAGCTGACGCGGTGCCACGCGGCCGTGTCGAAGTGCTGGGCGTAGAGCCCCGCGGCAACGCCGGTGTGCTGGTAGTCGCGCCTCACGCCCAGGAAGCCCACGCGGCAGCGGTCGATGATCCGCCGGCGGCGAAGGAAGTACCACCAGCCGAGCGGCAGCAGCCGCCCCTTCATCAGCTTCAGCACCTGGTTGATGTCCGGCACCGTGATGGCCGCGCCCACGGGCTTGCCTTCGGCGGTCTCCGCGACCATGAACCACGCCGGGTCGAACACCAGGTGGAGCTCCCGGGCGTAGGCGTCGATGTCCTCCTTCGAGTAGGGGACGAAGCCCCAGTTGCGCTTCCAGGCGTCGTTGTAGATCTCGCGGAAGACCTCGAGGTCCTTGCGCAGGGTGCGCCGCTTCATGCGCCGGATCCGGATCCCGTGCTCGGGCTCGAGCTTCTCGGCCAGCTCCCAGACGACCGGCAGAACGTTTTCCCGTCCCTGGATGTAGAGCTCCCACATCCACAGGTCGACCGCCTTCTCGAGTCCGGCCTCCTCGCACAGGCGCTGGTAGTAGGGCGGGTGCCACGGCTGCTTGATCATCGGCTCGCGGTCGAACCCCTCGTACAGGACGCCGGCCTCGTCGTTCATCGCGAAGTCGGCCGGCCCCACCATGCGGTCGCAGCCGCGGTCATGCAGCCAGGCGGCGGCGCTGTCGAGCAGCGCTCGCATGATCTCGGCGTCCTCCTCCAGCTCGAGGAAGCCGAACCAGCCCCAGTCAGCCTGGTGGTAGTCGTTGTAGGCGTGGTCGATCTGGGCGCTGATCCGCCCGACCACGCGGCCGTTGCGCCGGGCCACGAACAGCT
>JBJMLJ010000484.1:0-6067 GCA_045805365.1 Thermoleophilaceae bacterium | reverse complement strand
TCAATCAACTCGCTGCGTAAACAGTGCGACTCGCGGGACGGCCCGAGCGCATCCGCCGAAGCAACACGGGTCCATTGCCCGACGATCACGCACTTCCGTCTTTCGCGTGGAGGGGCAACTTTGGCCGGAGTGCGCGCGCCACTCCTTCGGCCACAACTGAGTCACGGCGCGCGATCGGATCGTGGCCAAAGGAGTCGCGCCGGCGGGAGTGCCGGATTCATGGGTAAGCGACACTCTTGTGCGCGTTCAACCCGGCCATAAGGGAGCAGTCATGGATCTAGGGCTCACCGACAAGGTTGCCGTCGTCACCGGAGCCAGCAAGGGAATCGGACTGGCAGTCACCCGGGCGTTCGTCGAGGAAGGTGCTCGCGTCGTGGCGGGCGCCCGCAGCAGCGAGAACCTCGAGGAGATCGAGCGCGTCACAGCTGTCGCACTCGACCTGGCTGCGCCGGAAGGTCCGGCGCGGCTGATCGATCGCGCGATCGACGAGCACGGCCGCCTCGACGTCCTCGTCAACAACGTCGGTGCCGTTCGACTTCGCCTCGAAGGTTTTCTTGGCACCAGCGACGACGAGTTCGAGTGGGCCATGCGGATGAACTTCTTCACGGCATTGCGGGCCACGCGGGCGGCCCTGGGGCCGATGGTGGAGCAAGGCAAGGGGGCGATCGTCAACACCGCCTCGGTCAATGCCTTCTTTCAGCCAGATGCCGGCACAATCGACTACGGGGCTGCCAAGGCGGCGCTCGTCAACCTGAGCAAGAGCCTGGCCCAGGAGTTCGGGCCGAAGGGGATCCACGTCAACTGCGTTTCGCCCGGCCCCGTCGGCACCGACCTCTGGCTCGGCGATCACGGCGTGGCCGAGACTGTCGCCGAGGCCACCGGCGTCGACGCCGACACGGCCCGCGAGTCGGTCATCGCCGGTATCGGCGGTTTCGCCACCGGCCGCTTCACTACGCCCGAGGAAGTGGCCACTCTCATTGTCTTGCTGGCCTCCGAGCGCACCGCCAACGTCACCGGCGCCAACTATGTGATCGACGGCGGCCTCATCAAGACGACCTGAGCGCCACGTCGTGAGTTGAAATGGCCCGGTTCGTCGTACAGCTTCACGACGCCACCCGCCTGCACTTCGACCTGAGGATTGAGATCGGCGAAGTGCTGCGCTCGTGGGTGGCTCCCAAGGGACCCTCGCTCGATCCGGCCGTGCGACGCCTTGCCGTCCCGGTTGAGGACCATTCCCTATCGGCGGGCGAGTTCGAGGGGGTCCACGAGGGGCAGCTCCGGGCAGCGGAGCCGTGATCATCTGGGACGAGGGCACGGTCGAGGTCCTGCGTGAAGAGCCCGACCATCTCTCATTCGAGCTCCAGGCCAGAAGCTCAGCGGGCACTTCGGCCTCTCAAGGACCGGCGAGCGTCGCTGGGTATTGGTCAATGCGAGCGACGAGCACTCCCGACCAGGCTCGGACATCGTGGCGGAGCGCCCGACCAGCATACGTAGCGGCAGGACCTGGAAAGAGGTGACGGACGAGCAACCGCCCGGCGGCGATTGATCGCAGTCGCCAGACCGGCTGCGATGCCGTTCGAAGTCTCATACCTTCATGAAGCTCAGACATGAGTGAGGCGGATCTCCATTGCTCCCCCCGCGGCTGGTAGCGACATACTGAACTGACCTCAACAACACCGCAGTCGCCGGCGGCCCATCGGACGTCCTGTGGGGAAGGAGCCTCAGATGACTTCGATTACCGAACGCGAAGAACAGCAGGTCGAGCAGGCAAACGCGAGTGGCAGGACACCGGTCGTGTTCATTCATGGCCTCTGGCTGCTCCCGAGCAGCTGGGATCGCTGGACGGACGCGTTCGACGAAGCCGGTTATGCAGCGCTGACTCCGTCGTGGCCGGACGATCCCGAGACCGTCGAGGAGGCGAGGGCCAACCCGCAAGTCTTCGCCAAGAAGACGGTCGGAGAAGTCGCCGATCACGTCGGCGAGGTCATCGGTCAGCTGAAAGCGAAGCCGGCGGTAGTCGGCCACTCCTTCGGTGGGCTGCTCGCCCAGATCGTCGCTGGGCGTGGACTGTCCGCCGCATCGGTCGCAATCGACCCCGCCCCCTTTCGCGGCGTCTTGCCCCTGCCAATTTCCTCGCTGAGATCGGCGATGCCCGTGCTGGGAAATCCCCTCAACCGCAGCCGCGCAGTGACACTGACACTCGATCAATTCCGCTACGGCTGGGCCAGCGCCCTCAGCGAAGAGGAAGCCAAGCAGCTTCACGAGACCTTCCACGTCGCCGCGCCGGGCGCGCCGCTATTTCAGGCGGCGATGGCAAACCTCAACCCCTGGACCGAGGCAAAGGCCGAGACGAAGCATCCCGAGCGCGGCCCGCTGCTGATCATCGACGGGGAGAAGGACCACACGGTCCCGTGGGCGATCGCAAACGCGTCCTACAAGCGGCAGAAGCGGAACGAGGCCGTGACCGAGATCGAGAAGATCCCGAATCGCGGGCACTCCCTCACGATCGACAGCGGCTGGCGCGAGGTAGCCGACACGGCACTCGCCTTCGTGAAGCGATTCGTCTAAGCGTGGAGCATTCGCCGTGAGCCACAGCGAGCCGCAGTCGAGGATCGGCGAGACGGGCACTGACCCGCGGCCGGCGGCAGTCACGTTCTTAACGACGGAGCACTTCACGCTCCAGGGCGCGCGGGCGGCGACGATCGCCGATCGACCGGACGGGCGAACATGTTCCTCGCCTCCGTCTCCGGCGGTCTGATCGCGCTGGGCCTGGTAGCGACCGCTAGCAGTGTTGGAACGGCCTTCTATGCCTTCGGCCTAGTGCTTCTCCCGACGCTGGCCTTTGTCGGGGTGGTGACCTTCGAGCGAGTGCTGCAGTCCGGAATCGAGGATCGCGGATACGCACGTCGCATCTCGCTCCTGCGCGCCTATTACTTCGAACAGGCGCCGGAGCTCGCCCCCTACCTGCTCAGTGTCACGCCGATCGAACGGCTCCAGGTCCAGGGGCTATGGGGCGGGCGCTGGCAGGGATACCGAACAGTGGCGGGGATGGTCGCAGTAATCACGGCCGTGCTCACGGGCTCCGCCGCCGGGCTGCTAGCGGCTGTCGCCTTCGACCACTCGCTGGCGGCCGCGCTCGCCACGGGTGGGGTGGTGGCCGTGGCCGCGTTGGGCGCGCTGATGCGGTACCAGCGAGCCGCCTGGTACCGCGCCGCCTCCGCACCGCTCAGCGCAGACACAGACGAAGCGGGACAGTCGACCGTAGCCGGCGGGAGGTCGTCGACGCCGCCTTGACCCTGACTCAAGAACCTTTCGCCGTTAAGCCGACCTCCTCCGTACCCTGGCCGCCGAACAGCTCCGCCAGACGACTCCTTCTGCCCGACACCGACCGAGTCGCTTACCGAGCCGCGACGCCCGCGCCGGCCGAAGACCGGGAGCGCAGCCGTGCTGCCAGCCCGCGCCTGCCTTCCATGGTTTGGGGCAGTGTCGCTGAGCGACTGGTCTGGCCACCATCCGGTTGCCGTCGCCGGAGGAGTCGCGTCGCTACGGCGCCACGGCGCGGCAGAAGTCCTCGTCGTCGGCGCGGTCGGGTCCAGCCAGCACGAACGGCGTACCGGTTTCGAGATCGAAGACCTTGTGGCCCGCGTTGAGGATCACGCTGCCGGCGCCCGGGCGCTGCATGATGTTGATCGCGCCGTTTAGCGTCACGGTTCCGTGCACGAAGTCGTACAGGGCGACGAAGTGGTTGTGCTCATGCAAGGTGAATCCGGTCACGCTGTTGACGTCGTTCGAGCGGTGCACGATGTGCTCGATGGCTCGGATCGGCCGTCCCGCGGTGTCCAGCCACACCTGGCCATGGATGTCGAAGAAGTCGACGAAGTCGTCATTGAACTTCCAGGCCGGATTGAAGGTCGAGCAGTCGATCGTGTCCGACTCCACGAACTCGTTTGTGTAGCGCTGGGGCGCGGTGGCGGCCGCCGGTGAAGTGGCGACTCCAAGCGGGAGTGCGAGCACGGCAAATAAGAGGGCCAGCAGTGCCACGTTGGCGAAGTTGAGATGGGGGGCGAGTCTGCGGGGCATTGAGGGCCTCCTGGGTGGCGTCGTGCCTCCCGCCGCCCCAACCTACACCCGCTCGGCCGGAGAGGGTGACCGGTTCGGCCACGGTCAATCCGAGGCGACCACGCGGACGCTGGAGAGTTTTTGGTCCGCCGCTCCCTCCACGAAGGCGCCGGCCGCGACGATCTCCTCCAGGTAGTCGACGATCGCCTCGTTGTAGAGCTCGCCCGCGGCGACGGCGGGCACTCCGGGCGGGTAGGGGGTAACGAACTCGGCGCTGACTCGCCCGACTGCCTCCGCGGGTTTGACCCGCTCGACGGGCCCGAAGAAGGCGTCTCGGGGAGGTTGCGCCTGCTCCGTCCGCAGCTCTCTGCGGCTGGGCAAGGGTCCGACGCCGGTCCCCTCTGCCCTTGGATCGCCCTTCTCATCGACGAGGTCCCGTAGTGCACGTACCAGCCGGTCGACCTCCTCCTCGCCGTGGGCGAACGTGACCAGAGGCATGATCCGCCGGTGGTCGGCGAGCTCGACGTCGACCTGGCGCTCGTCTCTGAGCCAGTCGTCCGCCTGAAAGCCGGTAAGGCCCACCGACGCCGTCTCGATCAGGACGTGGGTAGGGTCGACCGCCGTGACGCCAGGCCGCGAGGCGAGCTCCTCGGTTGAGACGACCCGCAGCTCCGGGACCTCTGAGGCCACTCGGTCCCGCAGCCGAGCCGCAGATTGGACCGCTCTGTCGAGCAGCTCCCGCCCCTCGCGAACGAACTGCCGACGCGCTCCGTCGATGCTCGAGAGCAGCAGCGACGAGGCGCTCGTCGACTCCTCGAGCTCGAAGCAGAGCTGCAGGCGGTCTGTGTCGATCCGATCCGATCCCACCGACAGCACGGACGTCTGGCTGAGCGCGGCGAGGGTCTTGTGCACCGAGCCGATCGCCAGATCCGATCCCTGCTCGAGCGCGCCCTGCGGCAGGTCGGGGTGCCCTGAGAGCTTGTAGTCGAGCCCCCAGGCGTCGTCGGTAACGAGCGGGAGGTCGCGCTCGTGGCAGGCGTCGGCGAGGGCGGCCACGTCAGCGGTCGTTCCGTAGTAGCTGGGGGTAAAGACGAGTGCCGCCCGGGCGTCCGGATGCGCCTCGAGGGTCGCGGCGAGGTCCGATACCTGGGGCCCGAGGGCGATCTCGAGCTCCTCGTCGTAGTAGGGATCCACGTAGACGGGCCTAGCGCCGGACAGGATCAAGCCGGCGAACGACGATTTGTGGCCGTTGCGGGCCATGACCAGCGTCTCGCCGGGACCCACGACGCCCATGATCGCGACGTGGACGTTCATCGAGGAGCCGTTGGTGGAGAAGAACGTCTGCTTCGCTCCGACCGCCTCTGCGAACAGCTCCTGGGCCGTGGACTGAACCTGCCAGGCCCGGTCGCGGGTGTCGAGCCCATGGCTCATCGGCAGGTCCGCGCGAGCGGCGTCCGCCCCGGCCCAGCGCGTGAATTCCGGATTCGGGCCGCGCCCACCGCAATGGGCTGGGATCGAGAAGCTGAGCGTCCCCCGTCGCCAGTAGTCCTCGATGGCGTCGCCGATCGGCGCGGCCTCCTGGGACTTCTCAACGGGGCCGGCGCGCTTCTTCAGCCTTCCCTTCGCCTCGTTGACGACCTTCGCTACCCGACGCCTGCTCATGTCCCCGGATTACCCCGCGGCAAGACTGGACATGTGCGAACGGCGCCGGCTTCCGCCGGTTAGGCGGATCTGGCTCCTCCTGCCGTCCTCAGCTCGACTTCCTAACGGCCGCTGCCCGAAATGCGGGGGTGGAGTCGCGCCACCGGGAGATGCGAGTCGTGCGATGCGCCCCGCGCTTGTTTTCAAGCGCGAGGCGGCGTCCGAGATCCGGCGCTATTTCATCGGACCGCTGCTGCCCGGCTTCCTGGTCCGTCCGAGCCTCATACCGGTAGTTCCCAGGGCCGCCAGGCTGCGGTTCCAGGCGGTCCATTCAGTCGACGTCGGCGAGGCGTTCCGGCTGGCGCTG
>JBJMLJ010000483.1:0-5690 GCA_045805365.1 Thermoleophilaceae bacterium | reverse complement strand
GGTGGCCGCGTCGACCTCGGCGGCCACGCCGCTGGCCAGCGCCAGCTCGCGCAGGTGGCCGAGCAGGCCGAATCCGGTCACGTCGGTCATGGCGCTCGCGCCGGCGGCCAGCGCGGCGCTCGCGGCATCCCGGTTGAGGCGCGCCATGGTCTCGACAGCGGCGGCCGCCACGCCATCCGGGGCGAGGCCGCGCTTGAGGGCGGTCGAGGCCACGCCTCCGCCCACCGGCTTGGTGAGGAAGAGGTCGTCGCCCGCGCGGGCGGTCGAATTGCGGATGACCCGGTCCGGGTGGACGGTGCCGGTCACCGCCATGCCGAACTTGGGCTCGGGATCGTCGATCGAATGGCCGCCGACGACGGCCACGCCGGCCTCGCGGGCGACGTCGGCGCCGCCGCGGAGCACGTCGCGGAGCAGCTCGCCCCCCAGCGACTCGAGCGACCACGCCACGAGGTTCAGGGCGGTCAGCGGCCGGCCGCCCATCGCGTAGACGTCCGAGAGCGCGTTGGCCGCGGCGATGCGCCCGAAGTCGTAGGCGTCGTCGACGATGGGGGTGAAGAAGTCGACGGTCGAGACGAGCGCAAGCTCGTCGGAGACGCGGTAGACGGCGGCGTCGTCGGCCGTCTGGGCGTCGACCAGAACCGCGTCGTCGTCCGGGGTCGGCAGGTCCTCGAGGAGGGCGTACACCTCGGCGGCCGGGAGCTTGCAAGCGCAGCCCGCCCCGTGCGAAAGGGCGGTCAGCTTGAGCTCGGACACCGACGTAGTATCCCGCGCGTGTTCACGGACGAGCAGCTGGAGGCCGCCGTGGCTGCCCTGTCCGACCCGGAGCGCTTCCGGGGCGCCGAGGACCGACTCGCGGCCCTCGCCCCCCAGCTCCAGCGCATCCTCGGCGAGGCCCTGACCGAGGGCGGCTGGTTTGGCGAGGCCCACGAGGGGGAGGTGAGGGCCGTCGTGGAGAGCGAGGACCCCGCCGAGCGCGACAGGCTGATCAGGATCCTCCTTGCCGAGGAGACGCGCATGGGGATGCTGGTCGGCGTCGCGGTTGGCTGGGAGCTCGCGCGAGAGCTTCAGAAAGGAGACTGACCGCATGGACATCCGCTTCCTTGGACACGCCTGCTTCGACATCAGCGAGGGCGACACCCGCGTCCTCATCGACCCCTTCCTCAGCGGCAACCCCAAGGCCGCGGTGGAGGCCGGCGAGGTCGAGCCGACCCACGTCTTCCTGACCCACGGGCACCGGGACCACTGGGGCGACGTGGTCGACATCGCCAAGCGGACCGGCGCTCACTGCGTCGCGATCACCGAGCTGGCGGGCGAGCTTTCCGACAACGGGGTCGAGAACGTGACCGATCCGAACCTCGGCGGGACGGCGGATTTCGACGGCGGCTGGGTTCGCGTCGTACCGGCCTGGCACACCTCAACGACTCCCAGCGGGAGGGTCAACACGCCGGCCGGCCTCGTCATAGGGCTCGGCGGCAAGACGATCTATCACCTGGGCGACACCGCCCTCTTCTCAGATCTGCGGCTGCCCGGGGAGCGCGACTCGCTCGACGTCGCGCTCATGTGCATCGGCGGCCACTACACGATGGATCGCCACGACGCGGTCAAGGCGGCAGAGCTGGTGGGTGCGCGCCAGGTCATTCCCTGCCACTACGACACGTTCCCGGCCATCGAGACCGACGCCGAGGCGTTCAAGTCCGAGGTGAGCGGCAGCGAGGTGGTGATCCTCCAGCCGGGGGAGACCCACAGCGTGTAGGAACCGGCGCGGCCGGCCCGAACACCGCTGCATCGAGGACCGCTTCGAGACCAGCCGGCTGGAGGCCTTCAGCGACGGCGTGTTCGCCATCGCGATCACGCTTCTGGTGCTCGACATCACGGTTCCGGCGAGCGGCTTCGACCACCTCTGGGAAGCGATCGGCGACCAGTGGCCGCACTACCTCGGCTACATCACCAGCTTCCTGACGATCGGCGGGCTCTGGCTGGTGCACCACGGGATCCTCCGGCGGATGCGCTACGCCGACCCCACGGTCCTGCGGCTCAACCTGCTGCTCTTGATGGTGGTCGCGTTCCTGCCGTTCCCGACGCGGTTGGCCGCCGACGCGATCACGAAGACGAGCGCGGAGCGGCCGGCGGTCATCGTCTACGGGGTCACCCTGTTCGCGATCTCCGTCATCCTCACCGCGCTCGTCAGCTACGTGAGCGACCGGGAAGACCTCGTCCACGAGGGGATCCAGCGCGAGCATGTTCAGGCGGCCGCGGTCCGGGTGAGACCGGGGCTTGGCTTCTACGGGGCGGTCCTCGTGCTCGCGATCTTCGCGCCGCGGCTCGCCGCGTTCGGCTTTCTCGCCATCGCGCTGCTGGCGCTGGCGCCTAGCCGGCGCCCCGCTGGAACCAGAACGGACGGTCCTTCCAGTCGTGCGCCATGAGGAGTAGTCCGGCGGCCGCGAACACGAATCCCGTCAGGCCGTGATGGACCCGTTGCCCCGCGATCCAGATGCGGCGGCGCTCCGGGTCGAGCCCGATCAGGCGATTACCGTGTGTCCATGGCCTCTGGGGCATCGTGCCATTCCTCACAAGCATTTTCGGTAGATGAACGTCGGTCCTTGATTCCGGCTTTCGCGGCCCTGGCCCTCGTTTTCGTGGCCGCCGGCTGCGGCGGCGGCAAGCAGCACGCCAAGGCGGCCCCCTCCAAGACCACCACCTCCCCGGCGACCGAGACGCAGACCTCGACCGTGGGCACGGAGACGACCACGACGCCGGCCGGGCAGACGAACACGAGCACCTCGCCCGAGCAGCAGCAGGGTGGGGCGGGGGACGAGGAGCCGGCTCGCTCGCAGGCGCTCTTCACCGGTAAGGGCGGGCGCGTGACACCGACCGTCATCCGGGTCCCCTCCTACATCGCGATCCGGGTAGAGCTGCGCTCGTCGGACGGCCGCACCTATGAGCTTCGCTTCGGCAGCCGAACCCTCAAGGCGGACCGCGAGGTCGGCTCGATGTCGACCAACTTCGCCGGCCTGCGGCCCGGAAAGGCGCTGACCGGCGAGCCCGTGGGCGGCGGCAACAAGGTCCGCGTCGAGGCCACCGCCGAGCCCGGCCCCTGAGGCCTGCCTGAGTTGGCCGGCCAGCCAGGCTTTCGCTAGGCTGCGCCGCGACCCGGCGAGCGGCAGAGGAGAGAGCAGTCGTGACGGATCCCGTGATCCAGCGCACCGAGCGAGAGGACTTCCAGGCCACCAGCGATCCGGCCGTCCTGGAGTCCGCCGACCGTGGGGAGGTCCACCTCCTCAGCTATGCCGATCTCTACCGGCTATGGGAGCGCCAGCAGTGGCGCACGCAGGACATCGACTTCACCCAGGACCGGATCGACTGGCACGAGCGGATCCCCGAGGAGGAGCGCTTCCAGCGGATGTACGGGCTCAGCTCGTTCTTCATCGGCGAGCAGAAGGTGGCCGAGGAGCTCGGGCCGATGATGCGCGCGGCGCCGACCGAGGAGATGCGGATCTTCCTCTGCACCCAGATCGCCGACGAGGCCCGCCACGTCCAGTTCTTCAACCGCTTCTACGACGAGGTGGGGGTGCTCGAGGCCACCAACCTCCAGGATCGCCTGGCGGAGACGAGCGAGCACGTGAACCCGGAGTTCAACGTCCTCTTCGACGAGCTGCTCAAGGACAAGGTCGACGGCCTGGCGCGGGATCCGAGCAACCTGGGGCTGCTCGTCGAGGCCGTGACGCTCTACCACATGATCATCGAGGGCATGCTCGCCCTGACGGGCCAGCACTACATCATCGAGTACAACGAGGACGTGGGGACGCTGCCCGGGTTCGTCGAGGGCTTCAACAACATCGCGCGCGACGAGCACCGCCACGTGGCCTTCGGCGCACGGTTCCTCCGCGAGATGGCCCAGCAGGACGACCGCTACCGCGACGCGATCCAGCGCACCCTCGTCGAGTGCGGGCCGGCCGCGGACGGCGTGCTCGAGCCGCGCTGGGCCCGCGAGCAGGGGATCGAGCCGCTCGGCTACGGCATCGACGAGACGCGCGCGTTCGCGATGAAGTGCCTCGAGCGCAGGCTGAAGGTAATTGGGCTGACGCCGGGCGCGCCGGCGTAGATCGCTCTCCCGAGGTACAAAGTCGTTTTGTGGCCCCAGGAGGGCCACAAAGCGACACCCTAGGCTCGATTCGGAGGTCGCCACACCCGCTTCGCGAAACCGCGTGAGCCGCCCCGCCGTCCGAGGACGATTGTCAACCCGGTAAGCGAGACCCAGGAGCGCCTAGGCCGCGAACGCCTCGATCAGCGCCCTCACGGCCTCCTCGCCGCGGAAGGCCGGCGGCCACAGGAGCGGCCGCTCGTAGACGCCGTCCCAGCGCTCCTCGAAGCGGGCGCGCACCTCGTCCGGCGTGCCGGCGAGCGCGATCGTGTCGATCATCTCCTCCGTCACCGCGCCGGCCATGCCGTCGAAGTCGCCGCGAGTCCAAGCCTCGCGCACGGCCTCGGCCTGCTTCTCGAAGCCACTCACGCGGTGGACCGCGCGGTAGGTCTTGACGGTCGAGTTGAAGGCGATGATGGCGGCCGCGTCGCGGCGCGCCTGGTCGCGGTCGTCCGAGACCGAGGTCGTGATGTAGCCGGCGATCGGCACCCCATGGCCGCGAGCCGCCAGCGCCGGCCGCGCCACCTCGGTCACGTATTCGGGGGTGAACAGCGGGTGCCCCACCAGGCCGTCCGCCACCGCGCCCGCCGCTTCGATCATGCGCTTGTTGACCCCGGCCATGTAGATCGGGATCTGCTCGCGGATGGGCGGTCGCGGCGGAGCGGTCGGCTTAACGTTCAGCCGGTAGAAGCGCCCGTCGTGCTCGATCGGGCTCTCGTGCAGTCGCCACAGCCGACGCAGCAGCGGCAGGAGCTCCTCCATCCGGCTGGCGGGGTGCTCGCCGTCGAGGCCGTGCCAGTCCTGCTGCATGCGCCGCGTGCCCGTTCCAAGCCCAAGCGTCAGGCGCCCACCGGAGAGCTCGTCGAGATCCCGGGCCTCGGCGGCGAGCACCACCGGGGTGCGGCCGAACGCGTAGGCGATCGCGCTGCCGAGCTCGATCTCGTTCGTCGCCTGTGCCATGGCCGCGAGCGCGACGGTGGCGGAGCGGTCGTAGAACTCGGTGGCCCAGACCGACTCGAAGCCAGCCTCCTCCGCCAGTCGGGCGGCCTCGGCGAGATCCTCCGGGCCACCCGAGCTGGTGACGAGTGACGGTCTCTGCATGCGCTAGCCGATCCGATCCCCGGGCACGCAGGGGCGGTCGGGCCTGAGCAGCACGACCCCCTGCTCGTCGTCGAGGGCGCCGAGCACGAGCACCTCCGAGTCGAAGCTCGCAATCCGGCGCGGAGGGAAGTTGACCACAGCGACGACCAGCGAGCCCTCGAGCTCCTCGCGCGTGTAATGCGTGATCTGGGCGGAGGAGCCGCGCTCGCCCATCTCCGGACCGAAGTCGATCCAGAGCTTCCAGGCCGGGTTGCGGCCCTCGGGGAAGTCCTCGACACGCACGACCCGCCCCACGCGCATATCGATGCGCAGAAACTCCTCGAAGGTGGCCACCTGTGGCGGCGGAGGCTAGTTGCCGGGCGGCGGATTGGGCGTGGGGCTGCCGCTCCCGTCGCCGCTGTCCCCGCTCGGCTCGTCGGCCGGTGGGGCGGGCGCCGCCTGGGGGTCG
>JBJMLJ010000482.1:0-3337 GCA_045805365.1 Thermoleophilaceae bacterium | reverse complement strand
GGTCGGCAAGCAGCCGATCGTCCTGCTCAAGACCCGGGACGGCAACAAGTTCCTGCCCATCTGGATCGGCCATCCCGAGGCCGCCGCGATCCTCATGAAGCTCCAGGGAGCGAACACGCCGCGGCCGATGACCCACGACTTGATCAGCGACATGCTGTCCGAGCTCGAGGTCTCCTGTACGCGCGTGGCGGTGACCGAACTGCGTGAGAACACGTTCTACGCCGCGGTCACCCTCCAGCTGAACGGGCGCGAGATCGAGATCGACTCCCGCCCCTCCGATGCCCTCGCCCTGGCCGTCCGCACCGGCGCGCCGATCTTCGCCGCCGAGGACGTGATCACCGAGTCTGCGATCGAGTTCGAGCACGAGGTCGAGGACCAGGAGGAGGTCGTCGAGAAGTTCAAGGACTTCCTCGACAACGTCACGCCCGAGGACTTCGCCGCGAGCGAGGGCGAGGGCGAGGGCGAGGGCGAGGCGGAGAGCGAGCCCGAGTAGGGCCTAGGCCGGCGTCCTGGAGAACGCCAGCTCCAGGATCCGCCCCACCAGCTCGTCGAAGCCGATCCCCGCGGCCTCGGCCGCCTGGGGAAGCAGGCTCGTATCGGTCAGGCCCGGGATCGGGTTGACCTCCAGCACGAACAGCTCGCCGTCCGAGTCGAGCATGAGGTCGACCCGGGCGAAGCCGTAGCAGCCGAGCAGCCGGTAGGTGCCGAGGGCCAGCTCGTGCGCGCGCGTCGTGGCGCCGTCGGGAAGGTCGGCGGGGCAGACGAACGAGGTGCGGCCGATCTCGTAGCGGGACTCGAAGTCGTAGTGATCCGCCTGGGGGACGGCCTCGACTATCGGCAACGCCTCGCCGTCGAGGATCGAGACCGCCAGGTCGCGGCCGGGTACGTGGCGCTCGAGCAGGACCTTGTCGTCGTAGGAGAACGCGGCGACCAGGGCGCCGGGCACGTCGGCCGCGGTCCGGGCGAACTTGATCCCGAGCGCCGACCCCTGCCCCGCCGGCTTGACCACGATCGGGAAGTCGAGCCGGTCCTCCATCGCCCGGAGCGCGTCGGCCGCGCCGAGCTCTCGGAAGGCGGTCTCGTTGAAGGCGAAGAACTCGGGCGTCGGGATGCCGTCCTCGAGCATGAGGTGCTTGGCGAGCACCTTGTCCATCGCGCGGACGCAGGCGAGCACGCCGGAGCCCGTGTACGGGATGCCGAGGATCTCGAGCAGCTCCTGGACCGTCCCGTCCTCGCCGTCACGTCCGTGCATGGCGACGAAGGCGACGTCGGGCGCCGCATCACGGAGGCGGTTGACCAGATCGGTGCCGGCGTCGATCGCCACCACCTCGTGCCCCAGCCGTTCGAGCGCGTCCTGCACCCGGGCGCCCGACCGAAGCGAGACCTGGCGCTCGAGCGAGCGGCCGCCCTTGAGAACGGCCACCCGGGTCACGGCGTGGCGCGTCGCGAGCGCTCGGAGGGAGTCGGCATCTGGACGACCTCGGCGCCGGAGCTCGAATCCTGAGGACCGGGGACCGACGACTGACGACTCTCTTCCCCGGTAAGCGTCCCGTACAGCTTGACCTGCTCGGTGATGACCTCGCCGATGCGGCGGATCCCCTCGCGAATGTCCTCCTCGTCGCAACCGGAGAAGTTGAGCCGCATCGAGCTGCGGCCGCGGCCGTCGAGATAGGCGGCCTCGCCGGGCACGAAGGCGACGTTGTCGCGCAGAGCCCGGGCGAGCAGGTCGGTCGTGTCGATGAAGTCCGGCAGCGTGGCCCAGATGAAGAGGCCGCCGCCGGGGCGGGTCCACTCGGCCTGGGGCGGGAAGTGGTCGGCGAGCGCGTCGAGCATGGTGTCGCGGCGGGCGCGATAGATCTCGGTCAGCGAGTCGACGTAGTCGCGCCAGCGGCCGCGCTCGAAGTAGGCCTGCACCATCAGCTGGGAGAGCGTCGAGGTGCAGAGGTCGGCGGCCTGCTTGCCCAGGTTGATCTTCTCGAGCACCGGCGGCGGCGCGACCACCCAGCCGAGCCGGATCCCGGGTGAGAGGATCTTGGAGAAGGTGCCGAGGTACATGACGTAGACGCCGCCGTCGAGCGCATACAGGGGCGGCAGCGGCTCGCCCTCGTAGCGCAGGAGGCCGTAGGGGTTGTCCTCGAGCACGAGCAGCTCCCGCTCGTGGGCGATCTCGACCAGCCGCTTGCGGCGCGGCGCCGACATGGTCACCCCGGCCGGGTTCTGGAAGCTGGGCACGGTGTAGATGAACTTCGGCGTCCTGCCGTCGCGGTCGAGCCGCGCGAGCTCCTCCTCGAGCAGGTCGACCCGCATGCCGTCGGCGTCCATGTCGATCTGTACGACGTCGGCCTGGTAGGAGGAGAAGGTGGGGACCGCGCCGGGGTAGGTGGGGCCCTCCGCGATCACGACGTCGCCCGGATCGATCAGCGTCTTGGAGACGAGGTCGATCACCTGCTGGCCGCCGGTGGTGACGATCACGTCCTCCGGGTCGGCGTGCATGTCCTCCGCCCCCATCACCTCGGCGATGCAGTCCTTGGTCTCGGGCAGGCCCTCCGTCGGCCCGTACTGGAGCGCCTTGGCGCACGACTCGGCGGCGATCCGCTGGGCGACGGCGGCGAAGGTGTCGGGCGGGAAGGTCGACGTGTCGGGCAATCCGCCGGCGAGGGAGATCACCTCGGGCCGCGCCGTGATGGCCATCAGGTCGCGCATGGCGGACGAGGTCATGACCTTCGTCCGCGACGCGAACAGGCCCGCGTAGCGCTCGATGTCCCGGGAGATGCTCACGACGACTCGTTCGCCCCGGGGGCCGTGTGCCCTCCAGGGCGGTGGTCTATCGTCATGCGCCCCCAGAGTATCGATCGCCATCAGCGCCTATGTGGACATCGGGCAGGGCTCCGGACTCTCCGGCGCGACAGGGGTGCGGCCCTTCCTGCCGGCCCTCCTCGCCGGAGCGATGGCGCGCGGCGACGTGCTGATCGACTTCACGGGCTCGGGCTGGCAGTTCCTCGAGTCGCCCGGCTTCCTGCTGGCGCTGTTCGTGCTCACGGTGCTCTGGTTCGGTGCCGAACGTTCGGGGGCGAACCGGGTCTGGCTGGAGCGCGCGGGGCTGACGCTCGGGCTCACCCTGGGCGCCCTCCTGTTCGCCGGCTCGCTCGCGGCCGGCGGCGAGGCCGCCTGGCCGGGAATCGGGGGTGGGATCGTCTGCGCGCTGCTGGCGCGGGCGGCGCTCGGCGGCCTGTTCGAGCGGGCGGCCCGCCGCCTCGACGAGGGCGCGGCGGGGATGCTGGAGCTCTACGCCGAGGCCGCGGCGCTGGCCCTCGCCGCCGTGGCGATCGTCGCTCCG
>JBJMLJ010000481.1:0-5027 GCA_045805365.1 Thermoleophilaceae bacterium | reverse complement strand
GCCGGGCCTGCGTACTTATCCGAGGCGTGCTTGAGCTCGACCCAGCCGACGACCAGCGTGACCGCGGTGAGGACGGGCGCGATCACGAGGATCCAGCGCACGATCCCGGGCAGCTCCTCGCGCCGGTGCCTCGTGGCCCGGAACAGGTAGTAGAGCGCGCCGACAGTGAAGAACCCGCCTATCGACTGCGTGATCGCCGACCCGAGGAGCACCCCCGAGTGGTCGTGGAAATAGGTCCCCAGGGTCTCCTCGTAGCGACGTCCGTCGTTCCGGCTCGGCGCGTCCTTGAGCGCCGGCAGCTGGATCGCGAAACTCGCGACCTGGAACAGGATCGCGCCGATCGCGCTCACGGCGGCGACGCGGCCGAAGCGGGCCTCCCACGAGAGCTGGGCCTGGTTGTCCACGTCCTGCCGGTTCAGCCTTCCGTGCCGCCCGGCTCGGACCTGGATCGGGGCGGCGGCGCCTCGCTGCTGGGCCGCGGCGGGTAGTACTCGGTGTCCTCCGGCGCGACGAGCTTGGATACCCGCTCGCCCACGGCCAGCACCAGATCGAGGGCGGGCGCGGCGAGCCGGATGAGCCCCTCGATCCGCTCGCGGGCGCGGACCTGGTCGGGGGTCAGCGGCGCCACCCTCAGCCTCCCCTCTGGTGGAAGTAGAACTCGGGGAGCGCGGCCTTGGCCACCTCGGCGGTGATCTGCTGCGCCTGCGTCAGGTCGCCCGCGCGGACGGCGAGATCGTCGATGGTGACGATCCCGGCCAGCCCCTCGCCGTCGGTGACCGGGAGCCGCCGGATGTGGTGCCGGATCATCAGCGCGACGGCCTCCTCTATGTCCATGTCGACCTCGCCGGTCACGAGCGGCCGCGAGGCGTGCTCGCCCGCCTCGCCGTCGGCGTCGACCCGGTCGGCAACTACAGCCAGCGCCAGGTCGCGGTCGGTGACGACGCCGACCGGCCGGCCGTGCTCGCAGATGACCACCGAGCCGACGTTGCGGTCGCGCATGAGCTCGCCCACCGTGTGCAGGCTGTCGTCGGCATCGGCGGTCACGACGCCCTGCGTCATCACCTCTCGGATTCGCACGGGCGCGTAACCGTATCGGCTCTCTCGGGGCGGGAGACCGCTACCGTTGCGCTGCGGGCGGGTTGGAAGCGCGAATGCGAACCCAGGGGAAGTTCAGCTCGATCGCCGCCGCCTGTGGAGCGGTCGTGGCGGCGTGGATGCTCCTCGCGCCGACCGCATCGGCGTCCTCGGACATGGAGACGGTGATCCAGGACGACTCGAGGATCGTCTACCAGGACGACCCTGCGCGGCTCGACCGCACGCTGCAGGCGATCTCCTCGCTCGGCTTCGACACGATCCGCGTCTCGCTCTACTGGTATCTCGTCTCGCCCAACCCCACGAGCCGCCACCGCCCCGACTTCGGCGATCGCGGCCCGTCCTACTCCGGCTCCTACGGCGAGTGGCGCTGGCAGCGCTACGACCGCATCGTCAAGCTCGCCGCCAAGAACGGCCTGAACGTCTACTTCTCGCTTACGGGCCCCGCCCCGCGCTGGGCCACCAGCGGCCGCGCGCGCGGGATCAACAACACGCGACCGAACGCGAGCCTCTTCCGCGCCTTCGCGACCGCCGCTGGCGACCGCTACTCGGGCAACTACCCGGACCCCGCGGCGCCGCCGCCCCCTTCGGATCCCGGTCCGGGCGTGCCGCCGCTGCCAGTCTCGACGCCCACCACGTCCGCCGCCGGCCAGCCGACGCTGCCCCGAGTCAGCCGCTGGTCGATCTGGAACGAGCCGAACTTCCCGGGCTGGTTGCGGCCGCAGTGGAAGCGGCTCGGCCGGCGCTCCTACCGAGCCCTGTCGCCGGGCATCTACCGCCGGCTCGTCGACGCCGCCTGGGCCGGCCTGAGCGCCACAGGTCACGCCGACGACGTGGTCCTCCTCGGCGAGACCGCCCCCTACGGCCCGCACAACCCACGCCGCCCGGGGGTCGAGGGCCTGATCAGCCCGCTCGTGTTCGTCCGCGAGCTGTACTGCCTCGATCGCCGCTACCGCCCCTACCGCGGCCGGGGCGCGCGCGTTCGCGGCTGCCCGACGACGGCGGCGTCGCGGAGGCGCTTCCGCGCGGTCCACCCGGGGCTGTTCGAGGCCACCGGGTGGGCCCACCACGGCTACAGCCTGCAGAAGCCGCCGACCTTCCGCGGCCGCCGCAGCGACGCCGCGCCGCTGGGCGCGATCGGCAGGGTCACGCGCGTGATCGACCGCTCCCAGTCCCACTGGGGCTTCGTGGGCGGGAACTGGCCGATCTGGCTCACCGAGTACGGCTACCAGACGAAGCCTCCGGATCCCTATAGGGGTGTCTCCTGGGCGCGCCAGGCCAGCTGGATGAGCTGGGCGGAGTACCTCGCCTACGGCAACCCGCGTGTCGACGCCTTCTCCAATTTCCTGCTGGTCGACGATGGGCCCAGGGTCAAGTACCCGAAGCGGGACAAGCGCTACTGGCTCACCTGGCAATCGGGCTTCGTCACCCAAGCCGGCGAGGTCAAGCCGAGCCTCGCCGAGTTTCGCCACCCCATCCACGTGACCCCCGGGCGAGCGCATCGCGGGCGGACGGCGCGGGTGTTCGGGATGTACCGCACCGCCCCGTACGACACGCCGATTCAGGCAAGGATCGAGTTCGCAGGCGCGGGTGGACCCTGGCAGACGCTCTTGAGCACGACGGTCACGAACGCCCGCGGCTATCTCTTGCGGCGAGTGCGGCCGCCCGGCAGCGGCCGCGTGCGGATCGTCTGGACGGACCCGCTGAGCGGGTCGGCGGTCGCCACGCGTGCCCAGCGCATCTGGCGCTAGCGACTAGCGCCCGACCGGTGTGACGCGGCTGCCGAAGCGGAGCAAGAGACCGCGCGGGGCGTGCTGACCGCCGATCGCACCCGCCAGGTTGAGCTTGCCGGGCACCACCACCCGCCGGCCGCGCTCGAGCGCCTTGACCGCCCCCTCGGCCACCTCGTCCGAGTCCTTCCAGAAGAGCTCGGGCAGGCCGGAGGCAGCCTCGTCGATACCGGCCGTCTCGGCGAACTCCGTCTTGACCGGACCCGGGCAGAGCGAGGTGGCGGTCACGCCGGTTCCCTCGAGGTCGGCGTGGAGGGCGTCCGTGAAGGCGAGGACGAAGGCCTTGGTGGCGGAGTAGGTGGCCTGCCGCGGCAGCGGCTGGAAGGCGGCGGTCGAGGCGACGTTGAGGACAGCACCACGGCCGCGGTCGACCATCTCCGGCACGTAGTGCCCGCAGAGGGCGACTACCGCCTCGACATTGAGCCGCACCATCTCGACCTCGCGCTCGTGGTCGAGCCGCTGGAAGAGCCCGCCGCTCCCGAAGCCGGCGTTGTTGACGAGCACCTCTACCGTGAGGCCGAGCTCGTCGATCTGCCCGGCGAGATGGTCGCGGGCCCCGGCGTCGGCGAGGTCGCAGGCGAGCGTCTCGGCGCGGACGCCGTGCTGGGTCCGCAACTCCTCGGCCAGCTCCTCGAGGCGCTCGGTCCGGCGTGCGACGAGCACCGACCCGTGGCCCCGGCTCGCGAGCGCGCGCGCGATGTCGGCGCCGATGCCCGACGAGGCGCCGGTGACGAGGCACGTGGAGTCGGCTGACGGCGGCGGAAGCGGCATCGTGCGCGCGGAGACTATCGGTGCCCGACTACCATCCGTCTCATGTCATCGGAAGACCCCTTCGGCGGCATGTTCGGCGATCCCGAGGAGTTCCGCCGCCGTCTCGAGGAGCTGGCGGAGAACATGCAGGGAGCGCAACGCGTGGCCTGGGCGGACAACGCGATCAAGCTGGCCGTCGACATGACGGTCGCCGGCCTCAACCGCCTCAACCTCCAGGGCAACGCCGAGCAGCAGTCGCAGGAGCTGCTGGCGGCGATGCGCACGCTCTTCCCCGAGGCGGTCATCCTCGTGCGCGAGGCGCGCGAGGGCTTCGGTACTTGACCCGCCGCGACGTCTCCTTCGAGTCGGCCGGCGTCCGCTGCGCGGCCTGGCTCTACCTCCCGCACGGCGAGCCGCCGCACCCCGCCGTGGTCATGGGGCACGGCTTCAGCGCCGTCCGCGACCAGCGCCTCGACGCGTACGCCCAGCGCTTCGCCGCCGCCGGCCTCGCCTGCCTCGTGTTCGACTACCGCCACTTCGGCGACAGCGAGGGTGAACCGCGCCAGCTCCCCGACATCGGCCGCCAGCTCGACGACTGGCGCGCCGCGATCCGCTTCACCCGCTCGCAGGAGGAGGTCGACGCGGAGCGGGTCGCGCTCTGGGGGAGCTCGTTCAGCGGCGGCCACGTCGTGGCCATGGCCGCCGAGGACCCGCGGCTGCGGGCCGTCGTCTCGCAGGTCCCGTTCACCAAGGGCCTGAAAGCGGTGCTTGCGATGGGCCCGCGCAACAGCCTGCGCCTGACGGCGGCCGGGCTGCGCGACCAGTGGCGGGCCCTTCGCGGGCGACCGCCCTTCTACGTTCCGGCGGTGGGCCCGCCGGGCAGCCTCGCCGCGATGACCGCGCCCGAGGCGGAGCCCGGCTTCGCCGCGATCACGAGCAGCGACTCGACCTGGGTCAATCAGGTGGCGGCGCGCGTGATGCTCCATGTGGGCGGCTACCGCCCCTACGCCAAGCTGAGCCGCGTGGCCTGCCCCGTCCTCGTGGTGGCGGCCGACCGCGATCAGACGACGCCGACGCAGCCGGCGCTACGCGCCGCCGAGCGGGCGCCGAACGCCGAGCTCGTCCGCTACCCGATCGGCCACTTCGACATCTACGTCGGCGCGCCGTTCGAGCGCGCCGTGGCGGACGAGACCGCCTTCCTCAGGCGGCACCTGCTGGGTCGGTTCGCGCCCGCTGCTCGGCGGCCCGGTCCTCCCGCCCGAGCCGTATCGCCTCCTTGAAGCTCCGCACTCGGAAGATGAAGACGAGAGCGGCGAAGCCGATGCCGAACGTGAGCGCCGCGATCGCGATCTGCTGCCCGACCGAGTAGGCCGCCACGGTCGAGGCCGTGGCCGT
>JBJMLJ010000480.1:0-8454 GCA_045805365.1 Thermoleophilaceae bacterium | reverse complement strand
CTGGAGCGGGTGAAGGAGCTATCCGGGCTGGACCCTCTGAAGAGCGAGGACCGCGAGCGCCTGGGCCTCGGCCTGAAGGCCTACCGGATCATCGCGCCGTCGCTGCCGCGGTAGGCACGCGCCCGCGGTACCGCGGGCGCATGTCGCAAAGACCTCGCTATTCGACGTGAACGCGACATGCGGGCGGCCTGGATCGGGCCCCGCCGACGGAGCCCTAATCGACCGCAGGTAAGGCGGCCTGCTGCTCGGCTCGCTTGCCGGCGCAGTGGCGGCCGCGGGCATGTCGCGTTGACCACCGTATAGGTGGTTAAGTCGACAAGCCCCTGGCCGAGCGGGGGGCCGCGAGCGGTTTCTAGCGCGCCAGCCTAGGCCGCGGCGGCCGGTGGAACAGGCGCCAGAGGCCGGCCTCGTGGACCGGCTCGATCGGCAGGCCGGCGGCCAGCGCGTGGTCCTCGAGCATGTTGACGAGGCGGCTGTTGGGGGGGAAGCGGTTGACCGCGATCAGGGAGCGGATGCGGACGGCGTGGGGCCGCTCCCAGACCCACAAGACGATCAGCGGTGGCACGGGGACCGGGCGGCCGGAGCGGGGGTCGGTCGTCGGCGGGCACTCGCGCAGCTCCACCTCGAGCGGCCCCTGGACGAGGGGCTCGCAACGAAGGAAGGAGCGGACCGCGCGCTGCTCGCCGATCACGCCGGAGTCCGTCCCGGGTCGATGTTGCCGTCCATGGCGTCCATGCCCAAGCAACGTTCAAGCTAGGCGCGGCCGCACGGCCGCGCCACTCGGCCATCCGTCCAGCGTCACCATTCACGGGGAATGGACGCAGGACTCTGTGACACGTGTCGCCACCAGAAGCTGATCAAGAGCGGCCGGGGCAGCCTGTTTTCGATGTGCCTGCGCTCGAAGACCGATCAGGATTTCCCGAAGTACCCGCGCATTCCCGTTCGCGAGTGCGCGGGGTACGAAAGACGGCTCGTAGGAGCGGAGCGCGATCGCTGATCGCGCGAGCACCGCACGACGGACTACCGGGTCCCGCTGACGATCGTGTGGCCGTCGTCGGCCACGCGCGTCTGCGGCGGCGTGTTGGAGATCGTGCCGGCGAAGGTGCCCTTGGGCTGGTTGCCGTTCGCGTCGACGGCCTTCGCCTTGCCGTTGAGTCCCGCGGCGACGGAGTAGCTGATCTTGTAGGAGCCCGCCCGGACGGCCGTCACGCTCCACGTGAAGGTCTTGGTCTTGCCGACGCCCAGCGGGCCGCACGCCCAGGTGTTGACGTAGGCGGTGTCGCAGCCGGCCGGCGAGGCGTCCTTCGACTCGGGGAAGCCGCCGATGCTCTTGGGGACGCCGTTGATCACGAAGACGGGCCGGTTCGGGTCGGCGAGGTCCGGGTTGTTCTTGCGCTCGTCGAAGCCGTTGACGGTGAGGGCGATGTCCGGGACGGTCTTGTCGCCCGAGTTCTTGACCTTGATCACCAGGACCGACTTCTTCGCCAGCTTCTGCTTGCCGGGGAACGTCGCACCGAGCACCTCCACCTGGAAGTTGCCCTTGGGCTCGTTCTTGTCCTGACGCTCGCCGCCGCAGGCGCTGATCGCGAGTGTCGCCAGCACGCTCAGGCACGCCGCGACAGCCGCCTGACGGCGGGACCGCCGTCCGTGCGCTCTCCTCGCCTCCAAAGCGCCCGGAACATACCACCCGGGTGAACGTCCCAAGGCCGGTTCCCCCTTGGCAGTAGTCTCAGTCATGGCGTAGGCTTCCCTGTCGCGTGGGCGGGCGGACGCTTGCCCCGGGAGGAGCAGAAACCGAGTGGTTCGAGCAGCAGCCGACCGAGTTTTCCTACCGACTAAGTCCCTCCTCGAGCAGGTCGGGGACATGATGATCCTGACCGGGAAGACGGTCGTCTCGGCGCTCCGGCCTCCTTACCCGTACGGGACCGAGTTCGTGCAGCAGTTCCTGTTCATGCTGCGGCTCTGCTGGCTGCCGCTCACGATCTCGACGATCGCATTCGGCTATGGCGCGCCCGGGCTCCAGGCCGGCAACTTCCTCGTCCTGTTCGGCGCCATCGATCGCCTCGGCGGGTTCTTCGTGCTCGCCTCGGTCAGGGAGTTCGCCCCCTTCGTGACGGCGATCATCCTGGCCGGCGTCGGCGGCACCGCGATCACCGCCGACCTCGGGGCGCGCAAGATCCGCGAGGAGCTCGACGCGCTCCAGGTGCTCGGCGTCGACCCGATCAAGAACCTGGTCGTACCCCGCTTCCTCTCGCTGATGGTCGTCACCGGCCTGTTCAACATCTACGCGCTGATCTTCGGGATCTTCGGCGGCGTGCTGGCCACTCTCACCTTCAAAGCGCCGCTTGGACCGTTCTTCGCGACGCTGCTCAACAACGCGAGTACCACCGACCTCTGGGGCTCGGTGGTCAAGACGACCCTGTTCGGAGCGATCATCGCCATCGTGTCCTGTTACAAGGGCATGACGGCGTCCGGCGGCGCCGAAGGGGTGGGTAGAGCCGTCAACCAGGGCGTCGTGATCGCCTTCCTGGGCATCTTCGCCTTCAACTACGTCTTCACGCAGACGCTGCTCGCCACCCACCCCGAGATCTCGGTGATCAAGTAGCCATGGGAAGCAGCTGGCTAGGGGTCCCACGGGATTGGATCGCGTCGTTCGGCGACATCGCCAAGTTCTGCGCGCGCGTGATCGGCGAGGTCTGGTCGCTGCGGGTGATGAGGTTCTTCGGCGAGGCGCTGCGCCAGGCGGGCATCCTGATCCTCGGCTCCGCGCTCGTGATCTGGGGCCTGGCGTTCATCCTCGGGCTCACCTGCGGGATCGAGGGCGCCTATTTCAACCGGTCGGTCGGCGCGCCGGCCTACGCGGGGGTCTTCAGCGCCTGGTGCGACCTGCGCGAGATCATGCCCTACGCCTTCGGCTACATGATGTCGGCGAAGGTCGGCACGGGGCTCGTCGCGGAGATCGGCGCGATGCGGATCTCCGACGAGATCGACGCGCTCGAGGTCATGGGCATCAGCTCGCTGACCTTCCTCTGCTCCACCCGGCTCCTGGCGGCCTGGATGGTGCTCCCGTTCATGTACATCGCGGCCGTGGGGGCTGGCTTCTTTGCCAGCTACTTAGCCGTGGTACAGCAGATCGGGGAGGTCTCCAGCGGAGGCTTCTTCCTCATTTTCTGGATGTTCCAGAACCCGCCGGATCTGTTCTATTCGCTGATCAAGGGCATGGCGATGGCGACCGTGATCGTGCTCGTCGGGTGTTACTACGGCTATACCGCGTCCGGGGGACCGGTGGGGGTCGGTACGGCCACGGCGAAATCGATGGTGCTCAACACCGTGATGGTCCACATCGTCGGCATGGTTGGCACGCAGATCTTCTGGGGATCAAATCCACGAGCACCAATCGGAGGCTAGGGAGAGCTAGGAATGGCAGACGACGAGAAGCGCAACGATCCGCCCTGGGGGCGCCCGCTGGATCCGTCGGACATGGAGCGTGAGGGCGGCGCCGAGGAGACGCGGCCGCGCGACGTTCCGCGCGACGCCTCGCAGGACACCCCGCCGTCGGGGACTCCGGTGCCGGACCAGGTCGAGGGTCCGCCCGAGGACATGCCTTACTACCCGCCGCCGCCTCCGCCCGGCGAGAGCGTGGACGCGCCGCAGGAGACCGCGCCGGCCCAGACGCAGCCCGGCCCGACGCAGCCGGGTCAGACGCAGCCCGCGCAGGTGCCCGATGAGACGCAGCCCGCGCAGGTGCCCGATGAGACGCAGCCCGCGCAGGTGCCCGAGGAGACTGCGCTCTCCGACATGCCGCCGCCTCAGCCGACGCGCGTGGCGCAGGAGCCGGTGCAGGACCGGCCGACTCCGGCGGACGAGGAGGTCCCCGACAACATCGTCGCCCAGACGCGCGAGGGAGAGCACCCCTACTACTGGCATTCGGGGACCAAGCGCGACCACGGCTCCACCGACGCCGTGGAGTTCATCGACGTCATGAAGTCGTTCGGGCGCAACACGATCCTGAACGGCCTCAACCTGGGCCTGCCGGAGAACCAGATCTCGATGATCCTGGGCCCGTCGGGCACCGGGAAGTCCGTATGCATCAAGCACATGGTCGGCCTGCTCTATCCCGACGAGGGCGACGTTCTCGTGCACGGCGAGTCGGTGCCGAACATGGCCGACGAGGAGCTGTTCGAGATGCGCAAGAAGTTCGGCGTCCTCTTCCAGGACGGCGCGCTGTTCGGCTCGATGAACGTGTTCGACAACACTGCCTTCCCGCTTCGTCAGCACACCGACAAGGGCGAGGAGGAGATCGCCGAGATCGTCAACCGGCGGCTCAAGGAGGTCGGGCTCTCCGGCGCGATGGACAAGATGCCGAACGAGCTCTCGGGCGGGATGCGCAAGCGCGCCGGCTTCGCCCGCGCACTGGTGCTCGACCCGGACATCGTGCTCTTCGACGAGCCCGACTCGGGCCTCGATCCGGTGCGCACGGCTCTCCTCTGCGAGCTGATCCAGGAGGTGCACGCCGAGAACGGCGGCGCCTACACGGTCATCACGCACGACATCATGTCCGCCCGCCGCGTTGCCGACTTCATCGCCGTGCTGTGGAAGGGCCGCATCGTCGAATCCGGTCCCGCATCGGAGCTCTTCAACTCGGACAACCAGTTCGTGCGGCAGTTCCTCTCCGGAGAGGCTCAAGGGCCTCTCGGCATGGAATAAGGGCTCGTTAAGCCAGGGTCCCCCGCCTGGGGGCGATGAGATACTCGCCCTCGGCGGAAGGCGCCGAGCGTTCGACTGCGCTTGGAGCCGAGGGAGAGAGAACGAAGGACTCGCGAGCCTCATAACGAAGAGGAGGGCTTCGTGCTCGCACGAGTCGCCGCCGTCGCCGGCCTCATTGCCGCCGCGGCGCTCCTCGCCTTCCTCATGTTCGGCGGTGGCGGCAACTACCAGGTCACCGCCGTCTTCGAGAATGCCGGCCAGCTGGTCAAGGGGAACCAGGTCCAGGTCGGCGGCAGGCCCGTAGGAACCGTCGATCAGATTGGCCTGAACGGCGACGGCCAGGCCGAGATCAAGCTGAAGATCGACGACGACCAGCTCACGCCGCTGAGGCAGGGCACGACGGCGACGATTCGGGCGACGTCGCTGTCGGGGATCGCCAACCGCTACGTCTCGCTCCAGCCAGGACCGAACAACGCCCGCAAGATCCCCAGCGGCGGCCGTATCGGCGCCGACAAGACGACCGCGCCGGTCGACCTCGACCAGCTCTTCAACACGCTCAACCCGTCGACTCGCAAGTCGCTCCAGCGGCTGATCCAGGGCTCGGCCGACTGGTACGCCGGCCGCAGCAAGCAGGCGAGCGAGAGCACGAAGTACCTGAGCCCGGCGCTGTCGACGACCTCGACCCTGACCAAGGAGATCGTCCTCGACGACGACGTCTTCGAGCGCTTCGTCGTCGACACCGCCCGGACGGTGTCGGCCCTCGCCGAACGCCGCGACGACCTGTCCTCGCTGGTCGGCAACGCCAACACCACGGCGCAGGCCATCGGCGACGAGAACGTCGCGCTCGACACGACGCTCACGCGCCTGCCCAACACCCTCCGCAAGGGCAACACCACGCTGGTCAACCTGCGCAACACGCTGGACGATCTCGACCCGCTCGTGGCCGAGTCGAAGCCGGCGACGAAGCACCTGGCGCAGTTCTTCCGCGAGCTGCGGCCGCTCGTGGCGGACGCCCGTCCGACGATTCGCGACCTGCGCCGCCTGATCAGCCTGCGCGGGCCCGACAACGACCTGATCGACCTGACGCGCAAGCAGCCGAAGCTCGCCCGGCTCGTCTCGATCGCCTTCCCGCGCACTGAGATCGCGCTGGCCAACTCGACCCCGCTCGTCTCCTACGCGCGCCAGTACACCCCCGACCTCGCGGCCTGGGTCACGAAGTTCGGCGCCAACAGCGCCGCGAACTACGACGCCAACGGGCACTACGCGCGCATCCAGCCGATCTTCAGCGGCTTCGCCTTCAACGACAACCCCGCCGGCGGCACCCTGACGCCGCTCCTCGCCAACCAGGACCGGCTGACCGGATTCAGCATCGGCAACCTCAAGCGCTGCCCGGGCGGCGCGACCCAGCCGCCCCCCGATCGCTCGGCGCCCGTCACCGCCCCCGACTGCAACCCGTCGGCGGTGCCACCCGGCCCATGAGACGCCTGGTAGCCACACTCGTCCTCGCGCCGGCGGTCGTGGTCCTGCTCGCGCTGGGCGTCGGCGCCAGCGACGGCGGCGGAGCCGGCTACGAGGTGAGGGCGGTCTTCGACAACGTCGCCTTCGCGGTTCCCGGCGAGGACGTGAAGATCGCCGGCGCCAAGGTCGGGACCATCGAGTCGCTCGACGTGACCCACGACAAGAAGGCGGTCGTGGTGCTGCGCATCGAGGACAAGCGCTTCACGCCGTTCAAGGCGGACGCGACGTGCACCGTGCGGCCGCAGTCGCTGATCGGCGAGAAGTTCGTCGAGTGCGAGCCGGGCAGCTCTTCAGCGGCGCCGCTCGGCAAGGTCGCGAGCGGCGGCGGCAAGGGACAGCACCTGCTGCCGGTCTCCAACACGAGCTCCCCGGTGGACCTCGACCTGGTGAACAACACCCTGCGGCTGCCGTACCGCCAGCGGCTGGCGATCATCCTCAACGAGCTCGGCACCGGGCTGGCGGGCCGCGGCAAGGAGCTCAACGAGGTCATCCACAGGTCGAACCCGGCCCTCCGCGAGACCGACCAGGTGCTGAGCACCCTGGCCCGGCAGAACCGCACGCTGTCCCGGCTGGCCACGGACTCCGACACCGTGCTGGCGCCGCTCGCGCGCGAGCGCCGGCGGGTCGCCGACTTCATCGTCCAGTCGAACGCCACCGCTCAGGCTACGGCCGAGCGCCGCGGCGACATCCAGGCGTCGATCGCGCGGCTGCCGCGCTTCCTCGTAGAGCTGCGCGGGCTGATGAAGGACCTCGGCGGCTTCGCCGACCAGGCCACGCCGGTGACGCGCGATCTGGGCGCAGCCGCCCCGGGTCTCAACCGCTTCATCCGCCAGCTCGGGCCGTTCTCGCGGGTCTCGACGCCCGCCATCCGCAGCCTGGGCCACGCCCTCGTCCTCGGCCGCCCGGCGCTGCTGCGGGCTCACCCGCTCATCAAGCGGCTCGGCCGGATCGCGCGGGTCGCCCGGCCGCTGAGCGTCAACCTCGACCAGCTCACGACCAGCCTCGACAAGACGAGCGGGATCAACCGGATCATGGACTACCTCTTCTTCCAGGGGACCGCGATCAACGGCTACGACTCGATCGGCCACTACCTCCGCGCCGCGCTGATCGCCAACACCTGCTCGGTCTACACCGCGGCTCCCGTGTCCGGCTGCAGCGCCAACTTCGCCGGCCCCGATGAGTCCTCCGCCGGGACGCTGCCGAGCCTCGCCTCCAACCCGCGCGGCGGCCGCCGCTCGGCGGGCAGCACGCCGCCCACGGGAGCCCTGCTCGACGGCGTGCTCGGCGAGGGTGACCGAGCGGCCGCGCGCGAGCGCAAGCGTCGCATCGAGAGCATCCGCCGCCAGGCCAGCCGTCCTTCGCCGGGGCTCGGGCGCGGCGACCCGATGCTCGACTACCTGCTCGGAGGCGACCGGTGACCCGCCGCGGCGTGTCTGCCCTGGGCGCCAGCCCCGTGCTGGTCGGCGCGGTGACCGTGCTCGTGACGATCGTCGCCGTCTTCCTCTCCTACAACGCGAACTCGGGTCTCCCGTTCGTGCCCACCTACGACCTGAACGCCAACCTGCCGAACGCGGCCAATCTCGTGCGCGGCAACGACGTCCGGATCGGCGGCGCCCGGGTGGGCACGGTCAGCACGATCGACGCCGAGCGCAACAGCGACGGGACCACCTACGCCCAGGTCCACCTGAAGCTCGACAAGGACCTCGAGCCGCTTCCGGCCGACTCCACGCTGGTCATTCGCCCGCGCTCGGCGCTCGGTCTGAAGTACATCGAGCTGACGCCGGGCACCGGCAAGGCGGGCCTGAAGTCCGGCACCACCGTGCCGATCAGCCAGGCGAGCCCGCGGCCGGTCGAGCTGGACGAGGTCCTCAACACCTTCGACGCCAGGACGCGCAAGGGCGCGCAGGGCCAGCTCCAGGGGTTCGGCGAGGGCTTCGCCGGCCGCGGCCAGAGCCTCAACGCCGCCATCCCGGAGATCCTGCCGCTGCTGAACGACCTCGAGCCGGTCGCGAAGAACCTGTCCTCGCCGCAGACGCGGCTCGACCGCTTCTTCCCCTCGCTGGCGGCCGTGGCGGGCGAGGTGGCGCCCGTGGCTGAGGAGCAGGCGGCCCTGTTCGGCAACCTGGACACCACCTTCGCGGCGCTCGCGAGCGTGGCGCGCCCCTTCCTCCAGGAGTTCATCTCCCAGTCGCCGCCGACCGAGGACGTCGGGATCGCCCAGTTCCCGCG
>JBJMLJ010000479.1:0-2801 GCA_045805365.1 Thermoleophilaceae bacterium | reverse complement strand
TGCGAGAGGCCGGTACCCGCAGGCGGCGGCAGCGATTCGCTCTCTTCGGCGACTTCACGCACAGCCTCGCGTGGGTCCCGAGGCGCCAGCTGTCGATCGCCCGCGCCCGCACGACGCCGGGCCTGTGGATCCGCACGGGAAGGCGAAGGCCGAGCCGGTCGGCACACGACGGCGTGCGCGTCGCCCACTCGTCGGTCAGCAGGGTGGAATCCGCCATGCGCACGGTCGCGCTGAAGCGGCGAACGCGGCGGTCGCAGCGCCAGTCGAAGGCGCGCCGGAGCTCGCGAACCCCAGTCGGCGGCAGGACCGTCGTCGCCAGCCGCGCGCTGCGGGACCCGATCCGCTCGTCGACCTGGACGGTCGCGCCGGGCGGGCCGAGGACGACGAGGAAGTCGCGGCCGGGCACGAGATTCCCTCCGACCAGGATCAGGCTCGGCCCCGCGGAAGCCGCCGGAGCCGCGGCGGCCAAGAGCGCCCCGGCGAGGGCGAGGGCGGCCAGCGGCTTAACGATTCGCGCTTCCATGCGCCGGGTCGAGTCCATCCTACGAGCGGTTGGGGGCCGGCGCTAGGCCGGCGCTAGGCTGCCGCGAATGGCTGACGGCTCCCGTGCCGCGCAGGGGCGACGGCTGCTGATCCCCTTGCTCGCGGCGCTGAGCTACGGCCTCGCGTTTGCCCAGCGCGCCGGCGACACGGTGGCCGACACCAGGCTGGAACTGTCCGCCGACCCCGGGCTGTTCCTGCACCGCGTGGCGTCGATCTGGAGCGCGACCACCGACCTCGGCCACGTCCAGAGCGGCCAGTTCGTGGGCTACCTGTTCCCGATGGGGCCCTACTACGCCGCGGGCGACGCCCTCGGGGTCCCCATGTGGGTCCTCCAGCGCTTCTGGCTCGGCACGCTGCTGTTCCTCGGGGCCTGGGGCGCTGTCCGGCTGATGGACGTGATGCTCGAGCGCCGCAGCGTGGTCGCCCAAGCGGGCGCGGCGCTCGTCTTCGGCTTCAGCCCCTACGTCGTCCTGTTCACGAGCCGCGGGACGGTGACGCTGCTGACCTACGCCGCGCTGCCGTGGCTGATGCTGGCGACCCACCAGGGCCTGCGCCGGCCTCGCGGCTGGCGCTGGCCGGCCCTGTTCGGGCTGCTGATGGCGGCGACCGGCGGGGGCGTGAACGCCGCCGTGATCGCGTTCGCGCTGGTGGGGCCGATCGCGCTCGTGGGCTACGAGCTCTACCTGCGCGGCGCGACCCGCTCGAGCGCCTGGTCGTTCGGCTGGCGGGCCGGGGTCGCCGGCGCGGTGGGCTCCGCGTGGTGGGTGATCCCGCTCCTGATGCAGTCCCGCTACGGCGCCAACTTCCTCCTCTTCACCGAGCAGCCGCGCACGATCTGGGGGACCACGAGCATGTCGGAGCTGATCCGCATGCTCGGCTTCTGGGGCCTCTACACGGGGGTCGGCTACGGGAAGCTGGAGCCGTTCATGCGTGTGGCCGGGACGTACCTATTCAACCCGGTCGTGGTCGTAGCCACCTTCCTGGTCCCGCTGTTCGCCGTGCTGAGCCTGCGGCTGGCGCGCGGCTGGCGCTACGCGCCCTTCTTCGCCCTGCTCGCGGTGCTGTCGCTCGTGCTGATGTTCGCCGGCTTCCCCGAGGGCACGCGGCTGCGGACCGCCCTGGTCGGCCTCTACGACCACGTCCAGGCGGTGCAGTTCCTGCGCACCACATACAAGGCGGCTCCGCTCCTCGTGCTGAGCCTGGCCTGCCTCGGCGGGGCCGGCGCCGCCGCGCTCGTCGAGCGAGCCCGGGCCGGGACCCTCCGGTTACGGGGACGGCGCGTCCCGCGCTGGGCGCTCGCCGGCCTCGCGATCCCGCCGCTCGTGGCGGCAGCGCCGCTCTTGACGGGCCGCGCGATCGACCGGCCGCAGGCGTACGGCAAGGTGCCGGCCTACTGGACCGCCGCGGTCAAGGACGCCGACCGCGCCCAACCGTCCGGCACCAGGACGATGGTCGTTCCCGGCGAGCTGTTCGGCTGGTACCGCTGGGGCGGGACGCTCGACCCGGTCGGCCCCTCGATCTCCCGCCGGCCGCTCACCATCAGGGAGATCGTCCCGTACGCGGGCGCGCGCTCGAGCCAGCTCCAGATCTCGATCGACGACCTGATCCAGCAGGACCGGCTCGTTCCAGGCCAGCTCGGGCCGCTGCTCCGCCTGCTCGACGTGGGGCAGGTCCTCGTGGCCTCCGACGGCCATCGGGTGCGCAGCGGCGCGCTCGATCCCGAGAGCGTCCAGCGCGCCCTGGCCGGACAGGCCGGGCTCGGTCCTCCGAGCGGTGCGTACGGCGAGCGGCGCGCGTACGGGCCGCCGTCCGGGCGCAGCGGGCCGGTGGTCCGCGTGCCGGACATCGCCCGGCGTCCGGTCACGGGAGTCGAGGCGCCGGGTGGCGTGCGCCTGCAGCCGGCCGGCGGAGCCACGCTGCTGGAGGGGGACGCCGAGGGCATTCCCGAGCTGGCCTCGCTCGGGCTCCTCGACCCGCGCCGGGCGCTCTTCTACGCCGGTGACGTCCACGGCCGGCGCCTGCGCGATCTCGTCTCCGACGGCGCCCCGCTCGTCCTCAGCGATTCCGCGCGGCGGCGCGTCTTCGTGGCCGCCCGCCTGCGCGCCAACCGCGGCGCGACGCTGGGCCCGCGCGACCCGATCTCGGCGGACTCGCCCACCTTCGACCCCTTCCAGGGGCGCGGCAACGCGGGTCGCACGGTCGGGCTCTACAGCGGCATCCGGCGCATCTATGCCCCCGTCCAGCCGGGCTTCTCCCAG
>JBJMLJ010000478.1:0-2670 GCA_045805365.1 Thermoleophilaceae bacterium | reverse complement strand
CCGGGCGCGCTTGGTCAGCTGGGGCTCGCCGTCGGCCGCCGGCGCGGCCGCCTCGGCTACCGGAGCGGCCGCGCTCTTCAGCTCCTCGATCAGCCGTGCGGCCTCCGCCTCGTCGGGGCGGTCGAGCAGCAGCGCGATCGGCTCCTGGAGCGCAACTTCCGTTCCCGTGTCGACGATCGGATAAAGGAATCCCTCCGCCTCCGCCTCGAGGTCGATGGTGGCCTTGCTCGTCTCGACGACGGCGATCGGCATGCCGATGTGCACTTCCGCTCCGGGCTCTACCAACCACTCCTCCACGATCCCGGTGTAGTCGTTGGCGCCGAGCTGCGGCATGACGACGGGCGTGTGCGCCATCTACGTCAGGGACCGACGACGGCGTTGACGAGGTGGGGGATCCCAGGCAGCATCTGGTCCTCGAGCGCCTTGCTGCTAGGGATCGGCGTGTCGGGCGCCGCCACCACGGCATAGCTGCGCGCCGCGGCCCCGGAGCGCTCCGCGAGCGCCGAGACGAGCTGACCGCCCCAGGCGGCGGCCCGCGGTCCCTCCTCGAAGGTCACCACGCGCGGGCAGCTGCCGGCGAGCGCCGCCACCTCGTCGGCCGGAAGAGGGGAGAGCAGGCTCGGGACGATCAGGTCGCAGAGCAGCTCGTGCTCCATCAGGAGCTCCTGGCAGGCCTGGAGCGCGATCGGCACGTTGCCGCCGAAGGACACGATCACAGCGTCCGGGTTGCCGCCCTCCGCCAGGCTCAGGCGCAGCGTCGGGAACAGCGACTCGCTCGAGTCGCGCACGAAGAACACGCCCGCGCGTGAGCTCTCGGGCACGATCAGGCGAGTGGCGTAGAGCAGCTTGTTCTCCAGGAAGAGGACCGGATCCGGCACGTCCCTGGCGGCGCGGAGAAGGAGCTCACCGGGATCGACCAGATGGGAGGGCGCAACGACGCACAACCCGGGGATGCCGGTGAAGAATCCCTCGAGCGACTGGCTGTGGGTTGGCCCGTACCCGCGCCGGCCGCCCATGGGCGTGCGGATGACGAGCGGGACGGCCGTGCCGCCGCCGTACATCCAGCGGTACTTGCTCGCGTGGTTGAGGATCTGGTCGGTGGCGAGCGCGATGAAGTCGCCGAACATCAGCTCGGCCACCGGCTTGCGGCCCCGCAGGGCGGCGCCCGTGCTCCAGGCGACGATCCCCGCCTCGCTGAGCGGCGTCGTCAGCACGCGCTCGGGAAAGCGGGTCGAGAGGCCCTTGGTCGCCTTGAAGGCGCCGCCATACGGATCGAGGATGTCCTCGCCCAGCACGAAGGCGTCCGGGTCCTCCTCGAGCAGGGCGTGGAGGCCCGAGTTGATCGACTCGACGTAGCGGCGCGCCTCCGCGGGCCACGGTACCGGTCGCTCCACGTCCGGCACGATCGCCAGTCGCCGGGCGGCGGCCGCGTCGGGATCCGGTCGCTCCCGTGCCTCCGCGACGGCGGCCTCCACCTCGCGCGCGGCCTCCGCCGCGAGCGCGTCCGCGCGCTCCGGCGACAGGTAGCGGCGCATCAGGAGGAGCGGATCGCGCTCGCGCCAGGCCTCGATCTCCGCCGGGTCGCGGTCGTCGTCGCCCTTGCTGTGCGGTGCGAGGCGGTAGGTGTGGACGATCTGCATGAACGGCCTGCCGCCCTCGCGGACCTCGCGGAAGCGCTCCCGGAACAGCGCCCAGAGCTCGACGGCGTCGTTTGTGGTGACCTCGTCCGCGGCGATCCCGAAGCTCCGGGGGCGCTCGACCGGCGAGCCGCTGACGCCCAGGTGCGAGGGCGTCGACTGGGAGTAGCCGTTGTGCTCGAGGACGAGCAACAGCGGCAGCGACTGGAGCGAAGCGAAGTTGAGGGACTCGTACACGAGGCCCTCGCCGAGCGTGCCGTCGCCCATGAAGCCGACGGCGCAGGCGCCGCTGCCGGCAAGCTTCTCTGCCAGCGCCATGCCGGTGACGTTGCCGACGACGCCGCCCTGGACCCCGTTGGAATAGAAGTCGCCGGCGTGCAGGTGCTGGCTGCCTCCGCGCCCGCCGCAGATCGCCGACCGGCGGCCCATGATCTCGGCGAACAACTCGACGAGCGGCGTCCCGCAGGCGAGGCAGTGCCCATGGCAGCGGTGGGACGAGAACACGGGATCCCCGGGCGCGAGGTGCGCGGCCACGGCGACGGCGATCGCCTCCTGCCCGATCGACGTGTGAGTGGTCCCCGACAGCTCCCCCAGCGAGAACAGCTCGAGCAGCGTCTCCTCCGTCCGGCGAATGACCGCCATCGTGCGGAAGAGGCGCTCCGCCGCCTCGATCTCGAGGCCTTCGGGCAGCTGCGCGGCCGCGGCGCGGGTCCCGAGGTCAGCCATCCGCGCCCTTCGTGCGCGCGACGAGTAGGAGCAGATCGCCCCGGCGCTTGGAGTTCAGGAAGTAGGCGGCGTTCATGACCTCCGCGGCGATGCGGTTGCCAAGGGTGTAGTCGGCCTCGGAGGTCATCCCGTTCTGGAGCCGCCGGGCGATCGGGCTGTAGAAGGGGAAGCCCCAGTAGATGACCCGCTCGACGGAGAAGCCGGCGGCCTCCACCTTGGACTCGAGCTCGCCTCGCCGGTAGTTGCGCACGTGCCCCATCTGCTCCTCCCAGGGGCGGTAACGCTGGAAGTCGCCGGCGATCGTCGT
>JBJMLJ010000477.1:0-6545 GCA_045805365.1 Thermoleophilaceae bacterium | reverse complement strand
GGCGGCGGAGGCGGCGTCGATGTACGAGTCGGACGGCCGCGCGATCTTCCGGAGGCCGCTGTTGCGTCGTCTGCTCGACCCCTGGGGCCTCGTGTGGCCCAAGTATCCGCTGGCCCAGCTGGCCGCCGTGCTCGAGCGACCCACGCTCATCGGCGAGGCGCAGCTCAAGGACGCCTGCACCGACGTGCTGATCACGACCTACGACGCCGCGCACAGCGGCCCGCGCCTCTTCACCAACTGGGGCGCACCGGGCGCCGGCGAGGCGGACGCCAAGCCGGAGGAGAAGATGGTCGACGTGGCGCTCGGGACCGCCGCCGCCCCGACCTACTTCGACCCCGAGCGGCTCGGCAGCGCGCGGCTGATCGACGGCGGGGTGTTCGCCGCGAACCCGACGCTCGCGGGAGTAAGCATGGCGCTCAGGCGCACCGAGGCGCCCGGCCCGCTCGAGGACCCGGACGAGCTGCTGGTGATCTCGGTCGGCACCGGGTTCTGGGAGGAGCCGCTCGACTACGGCTGGGGAGGAATCATCGGCTGGCTCCGGCCGCGGAAGGGCGGCGAGGCGCTGCTCGAGGCGATCCTCGACGGCCAGGCCGACCACGCCACCGAGGCGACGCACATGCTGCTCAACGGCTGGCCAAAGAACAAGCCCTGGTGGGATCCCACCATCCCCGCGGAGATGCTCGGTGGCGGCCCGCGCTTCTGGCGCTACCAGACGCGGCTTCCCGAGCCCTTTGCGATGGATGACGTGGGCCGGCTTCCCGACCTCCGCGGGCTGGGGATCGGGATGGCCGACCAGTACCAGGACGAGCTGCGGCGCCTGGCTCGCTTCCTGATCACACAGGGCCCGGTCGCATAGGGCCGTAGCTAGCCTGGGGTGCATGCGCGCCGGCACGTCGCTCGCGCTTCTCGTGGCCGCCTCGGCGATCGGCGGCTGCGGCGGCGGCTCCGACCCCAGGCCTATGCGGCTCCATGTGAGCTCGCCGGCCGATGCGGCCGTGGTCCACGAGGACAGCGTGCTGGTGCAGGGGCGCGTCGCGCCGGATGGCGCGAGCGTGACGGTCGTCGGCCGGCCGGCGACGGTCTCCGGCCGGACCTTCAGCGCCCGGGTGCCCTTGAGGGAGGGCTCCAACGTGATCGACGTCGGAGCCTCGGCGCCGGGACGGCTCCCGGTGTGGCGGGCCGTTCGGGTGGGGCGGCAGACCCTCGTGAAGCTGCCCGACCTCGGCGGCGACGATCGCGACGACGCGGTCGACCACGTGCGCGGCCTCGGGCTCGTTCCCCAGGTCCACGAGAAGCACGGGATCCTCGACGAGCTGTTGCCTGGCGGCTGGGGCGTCTGCTCGACCAAGCCGGACGCGGACGCCGAGCTGCCCAAGGGTGCGCGCGTTCAGCTCACGGTCTCGAAGACCTGCTGAGCCGCGTCAGCGGTCCGGCGTGACCGCGATCAGGGCGATCCTGGGCCGGCGGCCCTGGCGGCGAACACCGAACACGACCTGGCCGGTGATCGGCCGGTGTCCGGCGATGTGGGCGACGTAGCGAGCGCTCGCCCGGCCGACGTCGCCGCCCTGCGTGTGCAGCTTGTTGAGCTCGTAGCCCCTGGTGTCGTTCACGCGGAACTGGCGGCTGTACTCACGCAGCACCGCCGCACGGCCGTGCTGCCTATCCGAGGGCGTCACGCGCGCGACGCCGCCCGTGAGCAGGCGCTTCATCGCCGGGCCGTCCTCACGGGCATAGGCCAGGGCGAACGCGTCGGCGGTGTGGTTCACCTCGGAGCTGCTGACCGGGCCGCTGCTCGCGTCGGCGGCGAAGGGCCCGAGCCCGAGCAGCAGGCCCACCACGACGGCCAGGACGACGGTGATCACCGATGCGAGCGCCACGTCGCGCACGATGTGCCTCGCCCGTACGCGACCGAGCATCACCGTGACCGGCGGTGGCTGCTCCTCGGGCAGCGCGATCGTGCTCTGCGGCAGGGATTCCGTCGGCCGGAGCTCGTGGCCGTTCGTGACGATCGTGACCGGAGCCGCCGGGTGCCGGGGCGGGGGAGCGGCGGCCAGGGTTGCGTCGACCAGCTCGGCGGCCGAGGCGTAGCGGTCCTCCGGGCGCTTGGCGAGGGCGCGCGCGACGACCGCGTCGAAGGCGGCGGGCACTCCTCTCGTGGCCGAAGGCTTGGGCGGCGGCTCGCTCAGGTGGGCGCGCATGGTGGCCGGCAGGGTCCCGCGCGGGAACGGCGGCCGGCCCGTCAGGGTCGCGTGCAGCACGCAGCCGAGCGCATAGACATCGGTCCGGGCGTCGACCGAGGTCCCCTCGAACTGCTCCGGCGCCATGAAGTCGACCGTCCCGATCAGCTGACCGGTCTGGGTCAGGCGCGTGCTCGCGGAGATCTCGAGCGTCAGCCCGAAGTCGCTGAGGAAGACGTGCTCGGACTCGCCCTCGCCCTCGATCAGGACGTTGGCGGGCTTCACGTCGCGGTGCACGAGCCCCGCGGCGTGGGCGGCCTCGAGGCCGGCGCCGACGTCGGCCACGATCCGGGCGGCGCGGCCGGGATCGAGCGCGCCGCAGCCGTTGATCAGGGCCTGGAGGTCGGTGCCCTCGACCCAGCGCATCACCAGGTAGAGGGAGCCGTCCTGCTCGCCGGCTCCGAAGACCGGGATGACGTTGGGGTGCTCGATCGCGGCGGCCAGCCGGGCCTCGCGCTCGAAGCGGGCCTTGAGCGTGGCGTCGCCCGCCCGCTCGGGCGCGACGACCTTCAGCGCCACCGGCCTTCCGAGCGGGAGCTGCGTGGCGCGATAGACCACGCCCATCCCGCCGCTTCCGGCGAGTCCTACGATCCGGCAACCGGCGAAGCTCGACTCCAGGACCAGACCCGACACGCTCAAGATTGTGACGGACCGGCGCAGCTTCGCGGCTAGTTTTCCTCCAGCACCCGCTCGGCGACCTTGAACGCCTGGTTCGCCGCCGGCACCCCGCAGTAGACGGCGCTCTGGAGCAGGACCTCCTTGATCTCGTCCTTGGTCAGGCCATTTCGCAGCGCGGCCCGGACGTGCAGCGCCAGCTCCTCGAAATGTCCGTGGGCGATCAGCGCCGTGATCGCCACCGCGCTACGCGTCCGGCGGTCGAGGCCGGGGCGGTTCCAGATCTCGTCCCAGGCGTAGCGGGTGATCAGGTCCTGGAAGTCGGCGCTGAGGTCCGATGCGCGCTCCAGCGCCCGGTCCACGTGCTCGTCGCCGAGCACCTCGCGCCGGGTCCGCATGCCGCGCTCGCGGGCCTCGTCGCTCACAGCGGGATGGCCTCGGGTCGCTCGACGACGGCGAGATGGCGGGCGCTCTCGACGAGCGCGAAGCGGGCGCCCTCGATGGAGTCGGCGATCAGGCGGCCATGCTCCGGCGGCGCCGAGGGGTCGTCGCTCGCGGAGACCACCACGGTCGGCGCCCGGATCGCATCCAGCCGAGCGCGCAGGTCGTGATCGGCGATCGCCTCGCAGCAGCCGGCGTAGCCCTCGGGGTCGGTGGCCAGCAGCCCGCGGCGGCAGCGCTCCACGCGCTCCGGCTCGGCCTCCGGCGTGAACCAGCGCTCGATCGAGGCGTCGGCGACCGCGGCCATCCCCTCGGCCCGGACCGTCGCCGCGCGCTCGAGCCACATCTCGCGCGGGGGCATGTACGCCGAGGTGCTGCACAGCGTCAGGCGCTCGATCCGCTCCGGGGCGTTGATCGCGAGCCACATCCCGGTCATGCCGCCCAGGGAGACTCCGACGAAGGAGACCCGCTCGAGCCCGAGCCGGTCGAGGAGCGCCAGCGCGTCGCGTCCCAGCAGCTCGATCGAGTAGGGACCCTCGGGCACCGGCGAGCGGCCGTGGCCGCGCTGGTCGTACCGGAGCACCCGGAAGCCGTCGATGAGGCGGGGGAGCAGGTCGTCCCACATCTCGAGCGACGTGCCCAGCGAGTTCGACAGGACCATCACGGGCGCCTGGAGGGGGCCCTCGAACTCGTGGTGCAGCTCCACGCTCACCGCTCGGCCTGGAAGCGCTCGAGGGCGCGCTCCACCAGGGCTTCGGACGAGCCGAGGTAGCTCGCGGGGTCGAGGTCTTCGAGCTCCCCGCGCTCGGCGGCGTCCCTCAGGCGGTCGTGTGCCTCGGCGCGACCGACCTGCTCGGCAAGCCGGGTGCTCATCGCCTCGGCCATCACACCCGGATCGATGTTCTCCCGCATCCGCTTCGGGCGGACCTCGAGCCCGTCGAGGACCTCGCGCATGGCGGCAGCGGCGCCACCGGTGTAGGCGAGCGCCCCGCTCAGCGCCTCCCACTCGGCCTGCCAGGCGCCCACGGCGCGCTCGTGCTCGTGCGCCGTCGCCCCGAGCAGGATCGAGGCCTCGGCCCTCACGCGGGTCGCGCAGGCGATCGCCAGGACCGAGCCCACGGGGTTCCTCTTGTGGGGGAGGGTGGAGGAGCCGCCGCGGTCCCCGCCCGAGGGCTCGGCCACCTCGCCGACCTCGGTCTGGGCGAGCAGCACGACGTCGCTCGCGATCTTCTCCGCCGCGCCCGCAGCCAGCGCGAGCGCGCCGCCAAGCTCGGCCACGCGAGCCCGCGAGGCGTGCCAGGGCAGCGTCGGCTGCTCGAGCTCGAGCCGCTCGGCGAGCAGCGCCAGGACATCCAGCCCCCGATCGCCCAGCGAGGCGAGCGTGCCGGCCGCCCCGCCAAGCTCCACCGCCAGCGGCACGCTTCGAAGCCGGCGCCGCGCGTCGAGCACCGACACGAGCCAGCCCGCCGCCTTCAGGCCGAACGTGATCGGCACCGCCTGTTGCAGCAGCGTCCGGCCGGCCATGACCGTGCGGCGGTGCTCCTCCGCAAGGCGCGCGCAGGCGGCGGCGACCCCGCCCAGCTCCTCGTCGACCAGGGCGATCGCCCGCCGGGCCACCAGCATCGAGGCGGTGTCCATCACGTCCTGGCTGGTCGCCCCCCAGTGGACGTAGCCCGCGGCATCGCCCTCCACGGCGTCGGTGAGGGCCTTCACGAGCGGCGTGGCGGGGTTGCCGGTCGCGCGGCCCGCGCGCCCGAGCTCCTCCGGGTCGAAGCGTTCCGGCGCGCAGGCGTCGGCGATCGCCTTGGCCGCCTCCGGCGGGATCACCCCGAGCTCTGCCTCGGCGCTCGCGAGCGCGGCCTCGAACTCGAGCATGCCGCCGAGCCAGGCACGGTCGGACACCGCGTCGCGGATGGCGTCGGGCACGAACAGCTCCTCAAACATCGAAGAAGGGCGTCTCCCGCTCGCCCTGGAGATGGATGTCGAAGCCGTAGCCGTCCTGCTCCGCGCGGGCTATCAGGGCCGCCCGACGCTCCGGTTCGACCGTGCCCAGCACCGGATCGGCCTCATTGGCCTCCGCCTCGTCGGGGAAGTAAATCCGCGTGACCACGTGCTTCAGCAGCCCTCGTGCGAACACCGCGACCTCGAGGTGGGGCGCCTGCGTTCCGCCGTCCGGATGGGGGACGGGACCGGGCTTGACGGTGACGAACTCGTAGCGGCCGTCGCCGTCGGTCGGACAGCGGCCGAAGCCCCGGAAGCCGCCCTCCTCCGGCAGGTCCTCGGGGTGGTTGTAGCGGCCCTGCTCGTTCGCCTGCCAGATCTCGACGATGGCGTCGTCCACGAGCTCGCCATCGCCGTCGAAGACGCAGCCGCCGACGCGGATGCCGTCCGGCGCCAGCCGAGGCCCGTCCTCGTAGGGCAGGCCGATGTGGAAGAAGGGGCCGACCGTCTGCGACGGGGTGGGCAGCATCAATGGTCGGGCGGGGTCGCCTCGCGACCTCGGAGCACGATGTCGAACTCGTAGGCGAGCGCCCACTCGGGCACGGTCTCCTCGAGGTCGAAGGAGCAGATCATCCGGTCGCGGTCGCGCTCGCCGCGGACGGAGTGGAAGATCGGGTCCTGGAAGAAGAGCGGGTCGCCGGGGAAGTACATCTGGGTGACGAGGCGGGTGGCGAAGGCGGGTCCGAAGACGGAGACGTGGATGTGCGCCGCGCGCCAGGCGTTCGGGTGGTTGCGCCAGGGGTAGGCGCCGGGCTTGATCGTGATGAAGCGGTAGCGCCCCTCGTCGTCGGTCACGCAGCGGCCGGCGCCGGCGAAGTTCGGGTCGAGCGGCGCCGGGTGCGCGTCGACGTCGTGCCGGTAGCGCCCGGCCGAGTTGGCCTGCCAGATCTCGATGAGCGAGTTCCGCACCGGGCGGCCGTCGCCGTCCAGCAGGCGGCCGTGGAGGATGATCCGCTCGCCGAGCGGCTCGCCCTCGAACTGGCGGGTCAGGTCGTGATCGAGCTCGCCCACCCGCTCGTGGCCGTAGACCGGCCCCGTCACCTCGCTGAGCGTGTGGGCGAGCGGGATCAGCGGTCGCCTGGGCGCCCGCGTCCTCGTGGCCACGTAGTCAGGCCAGAGGTAGGGAGGGTCGGCGTTCTCGCGGCGATAGCCGATCACGCCTCCACCACCATGGCGATCCCCTGGCCCACGCCGATGCAGAGCGTGGCCAGCCCGTAGCCGCCGCCGCGGCGCTTCAGCTCGTGGACGAGC